>NZ_JBBODA010000053.1:0-26933 GCF_038002705.1 Paenibacillus sp. FSL H7-0716 | reverse complement strand
CACTAAGAATGTAACAGGAGCTTCTGACATCGATGCCCAGATCATCTACCAAGATGATGAATTTGAATTTGAGATTGTTCGTAGTCGTAAGAAAATCACAAAGCATAAATCAGCGTTTAAAAACATCGATGATAACAAGATTATTGGAGCATATTGCACGATCTATTGGGAAGACGGTAATGAGTACACCGAGATTATGACCATGAGTGAGATTCGTCAATCATGGAAGAAGTCGAAGCAAGGACCCGACAAGGAGAACAGCACGCATAATGAATTCCCTGGTGAGATGGCAAAGCGTACTGTCATTAATCGAGCATGCAAGGCTTATATGAACACCTCCGATGATAGCAGCTTGATCATGAAACATTTCAAGGCACAGGATGAAATGATTGCTGAAGCTGAGGTGGAAGCAGAGATTGCAGAACATGCGAACGGAGAGATTATTGATATCACACCCGAAGCAGCAGCTGATAAAAAGGCTACTGAAGCTCCAAGAGCAGAGAAGTCAAAAACTCCTGAGACCAAACGACAACCGACTGGAAATAAGGCTCAAGCTGGTAATGATCCTAACAATTTTGCTGATGATGTTCCTCCTCTTGAACAAGAGATGCAGTTCTGATGATTGACATTCAATGTCTCGGCTCTAGCAGCGCCGGTAACGCCTATCACATATCTGACGGGCATACCGTGCTTCTGCTGGAAGCCGGTTTTCCTTATAAGTCGATACAACGGGCGCTTAATTTTAGAATGTCGGACATTGCCGGTTGCCTCATTACACACGAGCACCTGGACCATAGCAAGGCTGCTCCTGACATCATGAGAGCAGGCATCAACATTTATACCAGTCAAGGTACGGCAACTGCTAGAGGGTTGTCAGGACATCGCCTGAAGGTCATAAAGGCGTTGGAGCAGTTCACAATTGGTACTTGGACAATTCTACCGTTTGATATTCAGCACGATGTGGAGGAGCCGTTAGGCTTCCTGCTAGCCAATACAGAGGGAGATAAACTAGTCTTCCTGACTGATACCTACTATTGCCGGCATCGCTTCAAAGACCTTACTCACATCATGGTGGAGTGCAATTATTCCTTAGATATCGTTAACAAGCGGGTGGCTGCGGGTCACTTGCATCCTGCTCAAAAGAAACGGCTGCTTCGTTCTCACTTCGGATTGGAGAATGTGAAAGAATTCTTGAAAGCCAATGATACCCGTAATGTTGAGGAGATTTGGTTACTGCATCTATCTGACGGTAATAGTGACGCAGAGCGCTTTAAGAGAGAGATTCAGGAGACTACCGGAGCTCTTGTTAGGGTGGCAGATCGATGATCAACGATAAACCTATGATGCAGAGCATGATGGGAGAGCGGATCTGGAAGCTGATGAAGGTAGATCAAGAAGAGTTTAAGCGGGAAACTCGAGATTACTTCGTTCGAGCTTATCCAGGCTGGACGGTGAAGCGGGTGAAGTATCCGATTGTTTACCTCCAGGATGATAGAGATTGATATGAATGATTTATAGGGGATGATTGAATGCCCGAAGGCAGTTACCCGTTTCCGACATACTCAGGGCTTTTGCAGCCACAACATTACAAACAAATAGGCAGCGCGATATGGCTTTTCCTGTGGTGTATCAGCTCCACGACATCGGAGAAGGAAAGAGGGGGAACTGTCTGGGGTATCGTCCTCGGGAACAAGCCGATCCGCAGCAGTGAGTTGGAGGAAACTTTCGGAGTGACCGGAAGAACAATCCGCGATTGGATTAAAAGATTAGAGGAGCATGGTTACATACGAGTGACCCGCGCTCCATATGGACTTATTTTCAGTGTTCGGAACTCAAAAAAGTATCAAAATAGACCGGAAGTAAACTTCCACTCTGACGATGGAGATAGGAAAAAAACTTCCGATCTGGAGGATGGAGATAGGAAGAAAACTTCCGATCACCCGGAAGAAAACTTCCGATCTAATAAAGATATTATAAAGATTTTGATTGATAGATGGATTGATGGCTTGGAAGAAGATGATCAAAAAGAGTTGAGTTCAAAGTCCGGGGTACTTTCAACCGCTGTGGGTGCCGTCTCCACAGGCAAAATAGACTTTGATAAACCGACAGTCGAACAGCGTGTCCTTCAAATCGAGCAGTATTACTTGCAGCGTAACGGGCTACTTAGTCCCGTTCCTACCGATTGGGAACATGTTCGTGAGATTGCGAACGAGGCCATGCCGCTGGATCTCGTATACTTTTTTATCGACCTGGCAATAGCCCGAAAGAAAGCCAAACGGAGGAGACCTTCGGATAAGATCCGGACTTTCTCGTATTGCAAAACCGTGATTTATGGCTGCTGGGATGAATTGTCCTCATTTCTTGAGCGGTACCTAACTCCCCCTGCATCTTCACAGCAGGGAACAGTCGCCCTGGGAGCCTCAAGAGAGCGTCGAAAAAGCCAACGACAGCAAGAAATTGACGAGCTTGAACAGTTCATCGAGGAGGAGAAGAAGCGTGGAAGTGGTTGAAGTTGCTCAGCTTTACCGAGAGATCAAGAAGCATTTCCCGTTTTTTGATGCTTCTGTCGAAAAGGTGAAAGCAGATTATAAATATCTCAAAGATTTTCCGGTGGAAACAGCCCAAGAGAATATTGATCGCTATATTCTGACTGAAACGGTAGAGCCAAAGATTGCAAACATCCGTGGACGCCTGGGCGATTTGCAAGATAGCCAGCGCAGCAAGGAAGCTGCTGCAGAACATTTCGCCAATCTTGATGAATGGGTGTCTAGTCATAAACCACCACCTGAAGGTTATTGGGAAACAGTAATGCGGAAGCTTCGAGGTGAAACGAATGCTTGATCGTGAGGTTTTTTTAGTAGCAGCAGGGATTGAAATGCCAGTTGACCTTCAAGCCGAGCAAGCGGTACTAGGTGCGTCCTTGATAGACCAGTCGGCGTATGAAGCTTCGGCAGATATATTGCAAGGCGGGGAATTTAGCGACGAAGGACATGCACGGATATACAGAGCGATGCGTCGTCTCAGCGATGCGGAACAGCCTATTGATCTGATCAGCCTGACTTCACAATTGCAGGACAGCGAGGAAATCGACAAGGTTGGTGGGGTTAGTTACCTGTCGAAGTTGGCACATGCAGTGCCGACAACAGCGAACGCAACCTACTATGTTGAGCGAGTACAGGAGATGTTCCTTCGTCGTCAAGCGATTGATACGGCCCTAGATCTACTTCGCAATGCTGGGGAGGAGCAGGATGTTAAAGGGTTCGTTGCAATGGCTGAGACTGCTGTATCTAAACTCTCAGACCAGACGGTTCCAGTACGTGAGTTTATTGGGATCAAAGATGCATTGATGCAGGTCTGGGAAGAGGCAGAGCAGCGGTACAACGTCCGTGATATAAACCGCGGAATCACAGGGATTGAGTCTGGGTTTACTGATCTCGATAAGATGACTGCCGGATTCCAGAAAAACGACTTAATTATCGTAGCGGCACGGCCTTCGGTTGGTAAAACGGCTTTTGCACTGAACATTGCTCAAAATGTCGGAGTACGAGCGAAGGAGACCGTCGCTATCTTCAGTTTGGAGATGAGCGCCGCGCAGCTTGTACAAAGAATGATCTGTGCTGAAGCCCAGATCGATGCTAGTCGTATGCGAACAGGGAAGTTTGAAGGTGATGATTGGGAACGCATGGCGATGGCCGTTGGGCTATTGTCAGAGGCGGACATTCACATTGACGATACCCCTGGTATAACGGTGAATGAGATTCGTGCCAAGTGCCGGCGGTTGAAGAAAGAAGGCAAGCTGGGAATGATTGTGATCGATTATCTGCAGCTCATCCAGGGTAGAGGGCGCAGCGGTGCGAACCGGCAGGAAGAGGTATCACAGATTAGCCGAACCTTGAAGCAAATAGCCCGGGAACTTGAGGTGCCAGTTATCGCTTTATCCCAACTTAGCCGAGGTGTTGAGCAGCGGCAGGACAAGCGTCCAATGATGAGTGACCTTCGCGAATCGGGAGCAATTGAGCAGGATGCAGACATTGTAGCGTTCCTTTACCGTGACGACTATTACGACAAAGAAACCGAGAAAAAGAACATCATTGAAATCATTATTGCTAAACAACGGAACGGTCCCGTAGGCACTGTGGAACTGGTGTTCATGAAGAATTACAACAAATTTGTAAATTACGAACGAGCGCAGAATGAGCCAGCACCACGGAAAGACATTGAAAAGCGCCAATGGGCGCAGTAAGGAGCCGATATGGAAGAGCGATTTTACGGATTTTGCTTCCCAGAACCGGGCACCTGGCATACTCCTTCGGTGACACTGAACACTCCGGAGGAAGTCTATCGCTATACGCAACTCCATGGTAGAACCGGAATATTTCGAGAGATCCGTGTCACCGATTCTGATGATTTTATGGTGGTGCAGATGATTGACGGTAAATACACCTGGCCAGAAGAGTGGAAACAACTGAATAAGGGGGAAGCAAGCAATGAAACAGGGGAAACGACCGACCAGGAAGCAGAAAATAATGTTAGCAGGTCTTGAAAGGGTAGACCCGAAGAGCTGGCTTATAGAGCGCGACACGCCTGAAGAACTGATTTTAGTTAGTCGTAAGACAGGCAAACCGAAGACGATTAAAAAAGGTGTGTAATGAGCAGGCGGAATTATTGGCACGTTTATAACTGGCTGCGTCGGTATTATATCGAAACAGGCGTAATAGTGGAAAGAGTGGACCTTCTTGCAGAGTTTGCGGATCTGGATCCCGCGGATGTAGATGAAGGAATTGGAGAGTTTGAGCTTGCGATCGGCAAGCGGAAAAGGGAGGCGGTACTGGATGGCCAAAAGCACGCATAAGCCCATTGATCCATTCTTCCAGCAGCGGCATTCCTTTTCTATTTGGGATGACGGCGGCTGGCTGGCGGGGACAGTATATGTACTCGATCATGGAATGCTTCCACGCAAGCGGAGAAGGGGGCGTCGAAAGAATGATAGAGTTTACGGTTCTCGGGGAGCCAGTCGCACAAGGTAGACCTAAGTTTAGCACCGTAGGGGGCTTCCCGCGGGCGTATGACCCGGCCAAGTCCCGGGATTACAAAGATTATGTTCGGCTGGCGGCGCGCGAGTTTGCGCCGGCTGCTCTGCTGGAGGGCGCTCTGGGGATCGCAGTAATTGCCTATCGCTCAACTCCGAAGAGCTTTAGTAAGAAAAGGGCTGAGGCCGCAGAGCGCGGAGAGATCTTACCTATATCCAAGCCGGACGCTGACAACTACTTAAAGGGCGTTAAGGACGCGCTGAAGGGAATCATCTGGAAGGATGACAGCCAGGTCGTAGATGCATTTGTTAAGAAGCGGTACAGTTCAAAGCCGCGGATTGAGATCAAAATTAAGGAACTCCAATAAACCAGAGGGGACGGGATCGCAATGATTAAGGATTATGCGAAGTTTAGCGCAACAGTAGCAAAGGGGATTAAAGTCGGAGATACGGAGGTTGAAATTAAGCTGCTGCTTCCATTAAGAGTGATGCAGGAAAATTTTTTGTTCCTAAGCAGCAATCAAGGCGAAAAAATCAATGTATTCATGGGAGATCCGCAGGCCGCATTTGACTTTGACGAGGAGGATGGGGATATCTTCCGGGAAGTAACTGGACGCCGGGTTATCACCGATTCTTCCGGTGTTGTTGTGGACATTGGTAAGCGGGAAGAGAAAGACCCGAACCAGGGTACTCTATTTGGTCAGGAGGGCGAAGGAATCCCAACTGCTGAGGCTTCAGAGGTAGATGGTGCCTCTGTTACTCACCAGGAAGACGGAGAGCCTGATCCTGGTCATGCGAATGAAGAAGAGGACGATAGCATGGAGCCTGAGTGGCTGAACGGTGATGGAGACGAAAGTGGGTCGGAAAGTGAAGAAGATAGCGTTCCTTCCGGAGAGAACCTCACTGAAGCAACTCAGGACAAAAATCTTGGTTCCGAAGGCGATGACAATCTGGAAGAAGTGAGTAAGGAAGCGCTGGAAGCCTTCATTCTGACCAACCGCCCCGTTTATGATGACATCGAGATTGACGGCACGCCTATTCTGTTTCCCGAGCTGCTACAGGAGCGAATCGAACTGAAGAAGACCTGGAAGGAAATCGCTCAGGAGAAGGGGATCAGCCCATCTGTACTGTCAACTAAGTACGGTACCTACAAGAAGCGTGTTGAGAAAAAAATGAAGGATAGTAGAGGAGCAGCGTAAGCTGCTCCTTCTCTTACAAAGGAGGGGTTGCCGATGCGAACAGGCTTGAAAAAGATAAGTAAGGAGCACTACAAGTTCCTGCTCAGCATTCACGCCGATGTAGTGTTGGAGGCTGCTATTGAGAAGCGGCTGCGTCGGCTAATTGATCAAGCACTTGATCAGGGGGATGAGGCTGCTTTTCGGCTCTATGCAGCTGAACTGGCCAGGAAGATGGTGGCGGACAATCAATAATATTGACATGATCCCACACAGCCAAGGCTCAGGAGATCCGGGAGACGTGGGACAGCATGTCAACAATTACGATGGATGAAACAGAAGGTGCAGAGCTCAAATCAGTAGGGGGCTGAATTGAAAGGGGGCTTATCTGTTGGGGGCTTTGGCGATACAGGAAGCGGCGCTGCCATGTAAGGACAAAGAAGTCTATATTCAATCAGGGCTTCCGTGGGTTCACACATTAGCACGTAAATACAGTCCAAATAAGGATTGTCTGGAGGATCTAATCAGCGAAGGTACGATAGCACTCCTGGAGTCCTATGAACGTTATGTGCCACGTCAGGGCGTTATGGTATCCACCTTCGCTTACAAGGCAATCCGAGGGAGAATGTTCAATTATCTTCGAGATCAATCTGGCAACATCCGTCCACCCGATAAGGCGTTTCGCGTAGGGTATCGAATATTGAAGGGTGAATTGCAACATCTTTCTGAAGCTGAGATTGCTGAGGCATTAGAGATTAGCGTGCTGCAGGCAAGATTTGGCCTTCAAGCGATGCGGACTTTTCGACAAAAGTCCATGGACCAGATGTTTTCGGAGGGAACGGTTACGTTTCACGATATTCACGGTGTTGAAGATGATTTTTCATTGTTTTGGCTCCGTGAGTTCATAAATACCTTGCAGGATGAGGAAAAACAAATTTTCATCGATCTTATGAACCACGGACATAGAGTTATGACAAGGAAGCATAGTCTTCATTTAATCGAGGCTCATGAAAAGGTCAGAGAGATTAAATTAAAATTTAAATTATTCATGGGAATAGAAGAAAGCGAGGGGAGCTTCATGAGTACGTCTACTACCGCAAGTCCAGTGAAAACTAGGAAACTCAATATAGAAGAGGCCAAGCAGCACGGTGTCAAAACTGTATTAGACAGCGTGGAATGGTTTACCGATACTACCTCACCGATTACGCCAACCATCGGTGTCACTTCAACCGGCCTCAATTTAAACCCTGCAGCTTCAAAGCAACTTGATGTTGTCCTGAAGGAATTTGTTCAAGTAGGTTACAATGCTGAACTCAAGCGGCTGGTCATCCGTAAGGCGGAAACTGGCATCCGGTTGTCAAAGGGCTATGGAGATGTGAATGGAGCTGCTGCAGCTACCAGCAAGCGCCTGAGCGATTGGTTGAAAGGGAAGAATATTGAACGGAAAAGATATGTTTTGGAATATGACGATACGGCTGCTGTGCATTACATCCAAGTGGAAGTTGCTGAGGAGGCATGAAAATTGGGACGAGCTAAAAATTGGACACAGGAAGAACTCGAGTACCTTCAAGATCGCTGGGGAACATGTAGCTTGAAATCTATATCCCTTCGGCTTGGCCGTAGCATAGAAGCTATTAAGCTGAAGGCAGGGGGGATGGGGCTGAAGGATTCGCGTATGAGCTTTGACGGCATTACCGTGAATCAGCTGTCCCTGGCACTTGATAAATCCTATAACCAAATTGTTAGGTACTGGATTCCACAGTATGGATTCCCTGCAAGACGGAAGATATTTGCCAGTAGCGCCAGGGTATTGGTAATAGGATACGAGGATTTCTGGAAATGGGCGGAGCAGCACAAAGAATTGCTTAACTTGGCCAAAATGGAGCCGAATCTTCTTGGAGCTGAGCCGGCTTGGGCGAAGGTCAAGCGGAGAGCTGACAAGATGCGGTCCCAGAAGACATACCAAGCTGTGCACTGGACACCAGAGGAAGATCAACGGTTAGTGCAAGTTCTCCGAACCAAGGGAATGACCTATCCGGAAGTCGCCAAGTTGTTTGATCGTTCCGAGGCTGCGGTGAAACGCCGGTTGCATGACTTAGGCGTGAAGGTGCGTCCAGTCCGGTTGGAGAACCATATCAAATATACAAAAGAGGAAGTACAGACGCTACTTCGGATGGCCCAAGAGGGATACAGCTACGAAACGATTGCCTTAACGCTTCGGAAAAGCGCTCTGGGTGTTAGAGGTAAGCTTGAACGTATTGGGTTCGATTTTAAGCGACGTAAGCTTCGAGAGGGATGAAATAATATGATGAAAAAGCCCCTTACGAATCGCCAGGCAGAAACATTGGAGCTTATAAAGGGCTTCATTGATCAAAAGGGCTATGCTCCTTCAGTTTCTGAGGTGTCAGATCTCCTGAAGATAAAGTCCCGCTCTACTGCGCATTCATTAGTAAAGCAATTAGTTGACAAAGGGTACTTAGTGAAGAAGGATAACGAAGTTCGGACTTTACGAGTAGTTGAGCAGAATATTAGAGATTCGCTAGAGTCTCAGGAAGACTTAAGGGAGCAAAATTGGAGGTTACTGCTGGAAAATGTGGAGTTACGAAAGAAGCTTAAACAGTTTGAAAAATACTAAGACATACAAAGAACCCCATATCCTTGGCCGGGGCGGGGTCCTTCTACCAAACTATTCCTCTTGACATTATAGCATACAGGGGGAGTAGGGGAATGACGATGGCATGGGGGATTTTCAAACAAAGTGAACTCTTTCCAAAAGCATCTGAAGAGGAGATCCAACAAACAGAATTCTACCTCGAAAAATACAAGATGATGCGCTTATTTATGCAGGATTTTGAAGATCACGAAAAGGAAATGGCCCAGGTGGCCATTGATGGAGAAGCAGCTCGGAGGATTGATCAAGATGAGCTACACGCTGATAAAACTGCGAACGCCGTAATTCTGCAGGATAAGCAAAAATGGGTTTACTCGCAGTATAAGCTTTTCACGATGCTGATAGATCGGGCTCATAGTCAGGTCATTGATCCGGAGGCGAAGGAAGCAATTGATATTCGCTTCATCCAGGGATATTCAAGAAAGGAAACGATCATGTTTATGCGTAGAGGTGTGGCATCCAGTACCGTGGACCGTCGCATCGAAGCCGGTATTGAATCTATCGCATTCTCTTTAAAATTGACTGGATTCTATGATTATATAAAGAACGAATTTTGACGACATTCTGAGGACAATGCGGTGCATTTCGGTGTATTATGAACACCACTTGGCGAGTTTTCCCTGGTATATTGGTAATGTGGAAATCAGGCGAGAGTGACACGCACGGCCGCACATGCGGCGCTTAACCGGGGCGTACCTCCTCTCGCTTTTCCTATTTCGAATAGTGATCTACGATGAGCCCGCCGATCCATCCTATTGAAACTACAATAACTATACGGATCAATGCTTTCTTCATCACTTCTCGCAATGTTTTTGATTCCTCCCTCAGATTCTTTTTAACAGTATAATCCACTGATTGGCATGTGGATATGAAAGAGTTAGAGATTTTGAGGATTCGAGAGTCCGCGCATAAGGAATGGTCAGAAATCGTTTCTAGTCCTTTTGACTCTCGTTTAATGGGCTCAGTAAAATGGTCTTATCCTCCTTTGTAACAATGGAGATAAAGACTTTAAGCAAAGAGCGCAGCGCATTTGCTGCGGATGCGGAGCAAACGCCACTGATCTGGCCAGGATCCAAGCACGAATTAATTTTATACATAATCGAAGTCGCTCATTATTGGGCGGCTTTTTTTATTATGCAGAAAGGATGATCATGGTGGAGATATCTAGAGAACTTAAGGACCTAGAAATGACCTGTGAAGAGGTTGTGTCTGAAATTGCAGGACCCTATAGGCTCAACAAGAAGGAACAGCGCCTACTCGCTTATCTTCTGGATGATAGCAAGAGTAAGAATATTGGTGATATCTGCAAAGCGCTTAAGACAACAGCTCGGACACTGATAGGTAAGACGAAACCTGATCTAGAACGGAAGATTGATGCCGTTGGTTCTGAAGCATGGAAACGAGATCTGGAGGCGGCGCTTAAAAACAGCTCAGTATCCAAGCACGAATTCAGCCAGTGGATATATCTGTTCTCACGAAAGGAAGACGATCATGGCGAGAAAGAAGAATAGCATCCGGCCTCCACTAGTGAAAGAGCATCCGAATCAGCCGGCGAAGTGTGTGCGTTGTATGTGGGGTGAGTGGACAGGGACAAAGCAGTTTTGTTCCAGAGTGAAATGCCAGAAAGTAAAGCCTTCCTAAATATGGTATTGTTAATATTCAGGGGGTGTTGAAGATAGCTTCTCAAGTACTTATGAAGAAGGCACTTGGAATAATTAAGTCCAAAAACGTTCGTAAGAAATGCAAACACTGTCATTATTACAATGTTAATCGTATCTGCTCAAAGCACTTCATAAAAGTCAGACTGGATGAAACGTGTAACCAATTCAACACAGAAAAATTCAAAACACATATTGTTCGTGGTGGTGGAGTATCACCTAAGTAAATACAAGTGGTTGAACAGCTCAAAGGAATTTTTCTTTTAAAAGGAAGAATATCCCTAAACGTCGAAATATGATGTCGAAGGGAGGAATTCAAATGTACGCATTAAAATTAATACGTGATATAAAAAAATTCACTTTGGAGAATTATGACGTACTCAAAAAACCCATTTATGGTGATTATCCCGGACTAAAAGCAGTGGTATTTATGAGTAGAACTCTTTCTTCGCATGCAATTAACGGTGGAGCTGGAGATAGGGACTTGGATCAAACTATTGCGATCAAAGATGGGGAATGGATTAAAATGGAGTTCGAAGCAGAAATAAGCGGAATCGGAGCGCCATTCAAATTAACAAAAGAGCGTGAGGATGTACTTAGCGATGAAGATGTAGAGGCTTATTTGAATGCTTCTGATACCCCTATCGGAGAGGTAGTGCAATTTTTCAAAAAATATACAGAGTTAAGAAAACAATTTGAAAATAACATTCCGAAAATCGACGTCTTTTATGGAAAAATCTAAGAACACCTTCGGGTGTTTTTTTTATGCTCTTATGTGGCCTTCTGTGAGCCATTTTTAGGCTTTATATAGAGCAACGTGTGTTTGTGTGGTGATGTGCAGAAAAGAGAAGGGCGGGCAGGTTCTCTTCGTCTCCTGCTGAGTTTCCGCCTACCCAAAGATGGGAAACCAACTCAACTCAAAGGAGGGTCCTTATGGACATCAGAATCATACCAATTGACCAGCTTAATGCAGCCACCTATAACCCCCGTGTCGACCTTCAACCGGGAGATCCGGAGTATGAGAAGCTTCGCCACAGCCTGGACGAATTCGGATATGTTGACCCGATCGTATGGAATGAACAGACGGGGAATATGGTCGGTGGGCACCAACGATACAAGGTGCTGGTGAATGAGCAAGGCTGCACGGAGTTGGCCGTATCGGTAGTCAACTTGGACCCTGAGCGGGAGCGGCTGCTGAATCTGGCGCTGAATAAGGTGTCTGGTCGGTGGGATGATGAGGCCTTGGCGCAACTGTTGAGTGAGCTACAGGAAGGCGGGGCTGACCTGGGGTTGTCCGGTTTTGATCCGGAGGAGATAGAAGAGCTTATTACAGAGTTTGACGGCATGCCAGACACTGAGATTGATCTGCCGGTTGTTGAAGATAATTTTGACGTCCAGGGAGCTCTCGATCAGATCAAAGAGCCTGAAACACGCCGCGGTGATGTGTGGCAGCTCGGCCGGCATATCCTCATGTGTGGCGACTCTACGGATGCAGGTGATGTTGCCCGCCTAATGGATGGTGTGAGAGCGGCTCTGGTTGTGACGGACCCACCTTATAATGTAGCGGTGGAGAGCGATTCGGTTCGTCTGGCAGAAGCCGGCACCAGCTCAATAATGAACGACGATATGCCCGCAGAGGAGTTTGCGGGTTTTTTGCATGCTGTCTTTGAACAGTATGCTGTAGCCATGGAGTCTACTGCAGCAATCTATGTTTTCCACCCTTCATCCTATCAGCGTGAATTTGAGGACGCGATGAATGCCGCAGGGATTATAGTGCGCTGCCAGTGCGTTTGGGTCAAGAACGTGGCCACTTTCGGCTGGGCACAATACCGCTGGAAGCATGAGCCGGTCTTTTATGGTCATATGAAGGGCAAGGCCCCGGCATGGTACGGCGATCGTACTCAGACTACGGTCTGGCGGTCCGGTTTACCGGCAGAAGATCCTCTCCCAGAAACGGTTTGGGAGGTTTCAAAGGGGGATGTAACCAAGTATGTTCATCCTACACAGAAGCCGCTAGAGCTCCTAGCCATTCCGATCCGGAACAGCAGCCGGCGCGGAGATATTGTTGCTGACTTCTTTGGCGGCAGCGGCTCCACCATGATGACCTGTGAGCAGCTTGACCGCTCCTGCAGAACAATGGAGCTTGATCCAGTTTTTTGTGATGTGATCAAATTGCGCTACCAGGCCGCGACCGGCACAGAGCCGCTGCTCCTTCCTCGTGCTGATCCCGTTGCATAATTAAAAGGAGGACGCGTGAACGTCCTCCCCTTCACCCAGGGTATCCCCCGGCTGAGACAACGGCGCGCCACGCGTGGCATTTCCAGACATCCGCTGTCTCGCATTCCATCATAACGGAAAGTCGAGGGGTACGTAAATGGGAACACAAGATGAAATTTTATTGCAGCATGAGCTCGAAGTTATGGCCGGTATTCTGGAAAGCAAGGCGCAATACCGCAAAATTATTAAAGCCGGCATAGCCAAGTGGGTCAAGGACTTCCAGGACGGCCGGATTGAAATTAAGACGGTGGACGATCTGAAGAAGTTGATTGAGATAGATATTGAGCTTCAAAAGGATGAGCTGTAAGTTCATAGATGCGTTAGAAAAACTACTCTTCTTCCATATACTAGGTTTAGAGACTCAAAGATGGTCTCAAGTATAAGGAGGATTATGATCTATGCACAGAAGACAAGTATCATGTTTCTTAATTGCAGACCACGATAGAAAGATTTTCAACGTGATTGAGTCTGCCAATGGCCACGGATGGCTGCAAGATAGAATCGGTGAACAGCAAGCCAAAGGAAGGGACGTTAGGGGCTATCCCTCGACTAAACCTGCGAGTGAGGTCAGGGAAGACTATCAGAAGAGTTTCGGATACGAGTATTCGAAAGATACTGTCTTGTAGCCTTTGGCGAGAAAGCGTCAGATATCTATTGTTGGGGGTGGTGACATGTAGCATGGCCAGAGAACGCAGTCCCGAGCGGGACAAGGCAAAGCAAATGTGGCTTGAGAGCGGCGGAAAGATGAAGCTTAAGGACATCGCCGCCGCTCTTTCTGTTCCTGAGTCCAGAGTCCGAAAATGGAAGGCTGTGGACCGCTGGCAGGATGATTTGAATGGGAGCGTTGAGGATTCTTTCAAAGGGAGCGCTCCAAATGGAGCGAATGGGAGCGTGCCGAATTCAAGGGGAGCGCCCAAAGGGAACAAGAACGCTGTCGGTAATCGTGGGGGTGCTCCCCCAGGTAATCAGAATGCGAAGGGAAACAGCGGCGGGGGCGGTGGGCCGCCTGGTAATAAGAAGGCCGTCACCACCGGTGAGCATGAAACTATCTGGCTGGATACCCTGACCGAAACCGAGCAGCAGCTTATCGATCAGGTGGACACTGATCCGATCATCCAGGCGAATGAATCTCTGTACCTTCTGACGATCCGGGAGCGGCGTATGATGCAGCGGATCAAAGCTTTGATGGACGGGCTGACCGAAACTGAGCGCAACGTCTTTTATGAGTTGAAGGCTATCAAAGAAGTCGCTACTATCCATGATGAGAAGACTGGCATCACGAAGAAGATCCCTCATGGCCGTAATGAGATGATGGAATCCAAGATCGAGGAGAAGGGTTTCCGCAAGCTTGACGACATCGTGAAGCTAGAGGAAGCACTGACCCGGATTCAGGACAAGAAGATCCGGGCCATTGAGCTGAAGAACCGTCTGATGGACGAAGAGAAACGCGTCCGGATAGAGATGCTGAAACATGAACTGATGATCAAGCGTGGCGGCGCTGAGCCTGACAAAATCGAAGATGACGGTTTTATCGATGCGTTAAGGGGAAGAGCTGCGGAGGTGTGGGCTAAAAATGGCGAACCTGAAGCTTAAGCCCTCCACGTTTAAGTGGAAGCCTTTTTCCGATAAACAGGTGCAGGTATTGACGTGGTGGATGCCTGAAAGCCCTCATCATGATATGGATGCACTGATCTGTGATGGGTCAGTCCGCGCAGGCAAGACAGTGGCCATGTCATTTAGCTACATCGTGTGGGCGACCGAAACATTTCACAGTGAACAGTTCGGCATGGCAGGTAAGACAATCGGCGCGCTGCGCCGGAATGTGATTGGGCCGCTCAAACGAATGCTGGCCAGCCGTGGGTACCAGATACATGACAACAAGACGGAAAATGTCCTGACGATATCCAGAGGGCTGGTAAGCAATCAGTTTTTCCTCTTCGGGGGTAAGGATGAGCGTTCCCAAGAGTTGATTCAAGGTATTACGCTTGCAGGAATGTTTTTTGATGAAGTTGCTCTAATGCCAGAATCCTTTGTAGAACAGGCAACTCTCCGCTGTTCCGTCGACGGGGCTAAGATGTGGTTTAACTGTAACCCTGCCGGGCCGTATCACTGGTTCAAGCTTAAGTGGTTGGACAAACTGTTTGAAAAGCGTGCTGTGCATCTCCACTTTACAATGGACGATAATCTTTCACTGTCCGAGCGTGTCCGAGAGCGGTATCGCAGAGGGTATACCGGAATATTCTATGACCGTTTTATCTTGGGGTTATGGGTTATGGCCGAAGGTGTGATCTTCTCCAAGTTCAACGATGCTCTTCATAAAAAGCTACGTGACTGGTTCCCAGTAGAATTTGACCGTAAGTTCATATGCATTGACTATGGGGCAAATAATCCAACTACGTTCCTGAAATACGGAGTCCTGGGCAGCGTGTATTACGAATTGGATGAGTATTATCACGACATCAAGAAAAAGGGAGAGCGGACGAACGGCGAGTATGCGGATGATCTGCAGCAATTTATTGATGGTGATGAATATGCAATCTTTATTGACCCTTCTGCTAAAGCCTTCATTATTGAACTGAAGAGAAGAGGTATCAACCATATCAAGGCTGCTGTTAATGATGTACTGGATGGCATACAAACCGTGTCCAATCGGTTTCAGAACAACGAGCTGTATATCTGTGCTGACAACACCAACTCACTTAAAGAATTGGTGTCTTACGTATGGGACGAAAAAGCCGCTCAGCGTGGTGAAGATAAGCCAGTCAAACAAAATGACCATACCTGTGACGCCAGGCGTTACGGCATCCATACGGACTATCTGCTACAGCGTGTGAAGCAGCGTAAAAAAGAAAGAGAGGAGCGATCTGATCATGATGTGGGGTGGGTGTAAGGCATGAGTGGCGAGGCACAGTGGTTTCAAATGTCCAAAGCAGAGGACAGGCATATTCCATCGAGCGCACAGCTACCGGATAGCTTTGAAAACCTTTATGATCAGCACGGGTTACTTGCGTTTCCACCAGGCAATGATCCTACCTCCTGCAAACTGCTGGTTAAGAACAGTAACATTATTCCGCAGTGCATCGAGGCGTACAAGCGAAACATTGCTGGATACGGTATTGCTTTGGAGTATCTCCCTGGAGAGAGTGATCAGACCGCGCAGGAGGAGTGGAACAGGGCAGAAAAGTTTTTGGAGACGTGTAATCTGGAGGATACACCAGATGAGATTATCAGCTCATTGATTGAGGATATTGAAAGTAGCGGAAATGCAAATGTTGAGGTTGCTTGGCCTGCCGGTAGTGAGTTTCCGACACTCTACCGGATGAATCCCAAATATGTACGCTGCACTCGGGAAACTGATAAGGTGACAATCAAGAGGAAGCGACTTATCCGGTCATCGAAGAAGGTCGAAGAGTTCTCGCAGGATGTGTATGCCCGGAAGTACGCCATGAAGCGTGGACAGTCGGTGGTGTGGTTCCGACCATTTGGATCCGAGGGTCAAGGCAATCAGATTATTCCCCTGAAGCTAGGTAATGACGGTCCGTATGGGGAGCCGCGTTGGTTTGGGAATGCCCCGGGCGTGGTTGGAAGTCGAGAGGCAGAGGAACTGAACGTTTCTTATTTCAGTAATGGCCGCATGCTCTCCATGCTATTGACGGTCACGAATGGCCGGCTGACCAAGCAATCCATGGAACTGCTACGGAACGTCAAGGGAGCGCAGTCACAGGGCGGCATCTTGTACTTGGAAGCGATTGGGGAGGAGACCGGTGGGCCGCTGGATGAGAAAGTCGAGAAGGTGGCCATTAAGCTGGACAAGCTGAATGATTTGCTCCAGCAAGATGCTTTGTTCCTGGAATACGGAAAGGACAAGAAAGCCGATATCCTCTCAGCGTTCAGGCTCCCGCCGATTCTGGTGGGACAGAGCTCCGACTATAACCGTGCCACGGCACAGGCCGCGCTACGGTTTGCCGAGGAACAGGTTTTCGAACCCTACCGCAAGTGGATAATGGATGAGATCTTTAATAAGCGCTTATTCCCAGCTATGGGCATCTTTCGTGTACGTGCGACATTACGTGGACCTCGTATTATTGATCCAGAAGACCGGAAGGCATTGCTGGACTTCATCGCAGACCGCGGTATTATGCTGGTCAGAGATTTAATACCGATCGCTGAGGAAGTGCTGGATACCACTATTGATGAATCCAAGTACAGTGCAGAATACCTCGATACACCAATCGCCCAACTACTGAGTAGCCAACCAGCATTAACCGTGCCTGGTTCTGACACCGATGTAAACAATCTGCAGGAGCAGGTGTCCGTCATCGCCAAGCGTTTGCTGCGGCAGAGTCATGATGAGGTAGCTGGTCATGTGTAAGGAATGCTGGGAGCTCATCGCCAAAGCGGACGACACTGATTTTCTGGACAGCTTGGAACTGACCAATGCAGAGCGCGCGGTGCTGGAAGAACTCTACAAGCAAGGAGAGAATCGGATTGTTGAGATTCTTGAGCTTCAGGGGAAGGCGCTGCATGATGCGATTCTGGAACTCAGTGAGGAGCTGCTGCTTGATATCGGGGAGCTGGGCAAGGTTATACAGTCCGTACAGTCCGGTGATTTGTTCACTGTCCAGTTTGAACAGGCCGTGTATGATGCTTTCCAGCCGTTATATCATCTGGCAGGTGAAACAGAGCTGAATGCGCTCGATCCTGACAAAGTGTGGTCCGTTGAAGACAAGGCAGCTTCACGTTTTGCCAAGAAGCTTCAAAAGCTGGTGCCTGATATGAACGGGACCAGCAAGGATGTCATGACTCGTGCCTTTCAGAAAGCCATCGATGAGGGCAAGACGAACGGGGAAAGGGCAGTGCTTATACGAGATATCAGCGCCGCAGCAGCTAAAGGCGACGCTGGACCGTTTACCATGGAGCGTGCAGTTACAATAACCAGAACAATGAGTACCGCAGCAGCTAACGGTGGGAAAATGGAAGGTTGGAAACAGTCTGAGATGGTAACCGGGAAGAAATGGCGATCTGCAGGGGGAAACCGCACCCGGAAGACACACAAAAAAGCGAACAAACAGGTGCAGCCACTTGATAAGCCGTTTATTGTTGGAAAAAGCAAGTTGATGTTCCCCGGAGATCCCAGTGGGCGACCAGAGGAAATTATACAATGCCGCTGCACAATGCAATCTGTAATGGAATGAAAAAGGTGATCAACTGATCTTCTTCTTTTAGTTAATATGAATTACAAAAAAAATGGAGGGGATTATTTTGAATGAGGAACAGAAGGCTGAGTAAATAGAGTAATAGACTGATGATCATTAAGCTAACGTGCAGGATAACGGAACAATTTCTTGTACACATAAAACAATTCCAACTGGGGAAATTATGGGTAGGTGATGATATGAATAGAAAATTTATGTCCATACTGGTCCTTTCCATTGGTACTATACTATCCATTCAGTCAGCAAGTGCTGCTCCAGCGAATGGCGAAGCGTCTAAAGAAAAAGATTCGATTGAATGGGTCGCTTTATGGGGATTTCCTCAAACAAGAGAAGAACAACTGGAACGTATGTTAACAACAGAGTTGCAAAGAAGGACACTTCTAGCTCTACAAGAAAAAGGGTACTTGAAGACAGGAAAAGAATACGTTTACTGGTTTGACCCATTTCATGTAACGGATATGAGAGAAGTCGAAGGTGGTTTTATGGAATTAGATATATTGGCAACGGTCCAAAGAGTTATAGACAATAAAAGAGACAAGAAAATCAAGACGTTTACAATCACATTCAATCATTATTACGAATCAGGATTTATCGTGACTAAGGTAAGTGAATTATAACGAGACACATAGTTTGAGCTAACGGGGAACTATAGCTCAATAACACCAGGACGAAGCTGCCGACATGAATCGGTAGCTTCGTTGTGCTAACGGGCAGGATTGCTAAACAAGTCCGTCCGTTGATAAAGACACCATTCTTGGGAAACCCTACACGAATAAACGCATGCGGGGGTGCTAATGATGGTTCTGAAGAAACTGGTCTTAATTTTGTTCTTAACAACAATATCGTTGTTAAATCCTATGAAAGCTTTTGCAAATATTGGATTGGATCAATTAAAAAGTGCAACGGATTTTAAGCTGTTTACCCCACATTACTCCTTAACGAGTTGGAAACTTGAAATCAAGGAACCGTATCCTCTTGATACTGACCGACTAATTACGAAGGTTAGACTCCATTACTTCGATAAATCGGGAAGCGCGTATATGTTTGGGATTGAACAGCATAAAGCAATAGGATACAAAAGCAAGCGATTTGAAACAATAATCGATGTTCGTAGTAAAACAAGTGCGACCAGAGTTATAGAAGAGAATTTTAAATTTGATACGAGTGGTGAGATTGTTAAATTGAACGGAATTGAAGCGAGGTTTGATTATGGAACACTAGGGGGATGTTTGCGGTGGGTGCAAGATGGTACTTATATTGAGATGGATAGTAGCCAATTGTCCAAGAAGGATATGATTGAGGTAGCCAAATCAGTAAAATGAATGGTAACTTTAGTTCAATAAACCAACAGTAGTCTAGGACTTTATTTTTTAGTTTAAGGCAACTGTTAGTTTTTATATTGGAACCCTCAAAACGAGTTCTTTTGGAATTCGCTAGTAAGCAGTATGAGTCTACTGCGATGTATCTACGTACTGCAAATGACAATGGAAAGTGATTAAACTATGGGCAGAATAATTCAATCATTTATGCGGAAAATAACCCAAACATTTATAGGGCGATTCTGTTCAATGTTACGGAGAGGCGTTTTGATTTTTTTAATCTTGTTAAGCGGCATTAATGTAATGAGTATAGCCACAGCATCCACCAGTTCAGGGATCACATTAGTAGACGCTTTCCAGATCGGTCTTACAGAAGCAAGAAAATGGGATGCTCAGGCGAATCTAATCTCAATCACGAGTGTTGGTGACACAGGCTCAACACCGCCATCTACTCTTGGTAATGATGGCAAAAGAGAAGTTTGGAATTTGCTCTTTGGAAATGGTCAAAGAAATCAAATTTTAATCATTAACATAAAAAAAGGTAAGATTGCGATTATGCGAACTGTACAAGAAGACATTCAAGATTTTGAAATTATTCCACAAAGTGATCTCATACTTGACTCACCTAATATGGTGCAGATTGCGATTAAAAACGATGTCAAACCAGGGGAAGGATGGGCTAAAGGATATCATTTCAACGTTATAAAAGACCATCAAGCCTTGTTTTTTGGAGTGATTGGGCAGAACAAGTGCGGTATGATGACAAAACTGTACATGGACAAGATAGGGAAGGTTCTGGGTTCCGAAACGAAAAATGAAGGTCTGAAATAACTTTTCCTCCATGAACTCATTGAACTAACGGGGAACGTTAGTTCAATGAAACAGCGACAGTCTAGGACATTATCTTCTCGTCCTTTGCTGTCGCTGTTTCAATTTCTAGGTCAGTCTATTATTTAACGAATTTTGGCGCCATTACAATTCAGAATCTGCAAGGAGTCTTTTAATTTAGCTTTTTTTATTGAAAGGAGGTGAGAACAGAATATGAGTTACAAACTGAAAGACGCTAAAATCACACATATCTCCCTGGTAGACAAGGGAGCGAATGGCGTTCCGTTTGCCATCATCAAGTCTGCAGGGAAGAACGCCATCCAGAAACAGGTGCAAATCGCTAAGATTGATGATGACAAGCGGATTGTGAAAGGCGTGGTGTATCAGCCGGATGTAGCAGACGCACATGACGATCAAATGGATGAAGTCGAGATCGAGAAGGCAGCTCATCTCTTCATGGAGAAGCAGCACACCTACAACATCGACAAGCAGCATGATCTCGAAGTTGATAAGGGGTTTGTAATTGAGTCTTACATTGCTCCTTGCGACATGACGCTCGGTGAGCAGCAGATCGTGAAGGGCTCTTGGGTGGCAGCTGTGAAAGTGACGGATGAAGATACCTGGGAATCCATTAAGAAAGGCGAGATCACCGGATTTTCGATGTGGGGTGTGGGTAAGCGGGAAGAGATTGAGGAGGAAGAGGAGGTATCCAAGGGAATCTTGAACAGGATAGCCAAAGCGCTGGGCCTGATTGAGAAGGGAGCCGTCGCAGACAAATATCATAAGAATCGGAAGAACCGAGAATTTTGGGCGGCACAGGATGCCCTCAACTCGGTTCTTTTTAATTGGGACAGCTGGCAGAGTGGTCTGGAGACTGACCCAGAGACCATCCGGGAGGCGCTACAGGATTTTGTAGATATTGCTGAGGAAGTGCTGACCAAGGAGGATATTGTGAAAGCCATCGGTACCCCGCTTGAGCAGATTGCCAAGGCTGGGAAGAAAATTTCCGCAGGTAACTTGAAACATGTGGATGATGCGATCGCCGCATTGACCGAACTTAAAAATAAAACAGCTCCCGTAGAAGAGGAGCCCGAGGGGGAAGACGATTTGAAAGCTGAAGATATTGCCAAGGCTGTAACGGCCGCAATGGCTCCGATCGCAAAGCAGGTGGAAAGCCTGACATCAGAGATTGCGGAGCTTAAGAAAGATGAGGGCGTTGAAGGTGACCAACATACAGGCACTGCTGCTCCGGCTACTAATTCAGAAGAGACTGCAATCAATGACGCAATTGCCAAGGCTCTTGCGCCATTGAGCAAGCAGATGCAGACGCTGGCAGCAGATGTGCAACTGGTAAAGAACAGTCGTGGTGCTTCCGCACAAAGTGATGAGGAAGAAATCAGCAAATCAGAGAGCGCCGTTAGTTTCGGACGCTTCCTGTAATCGAAGGAGGAATGTAAAACATGAGAACAAACGGTAACATCGCCAGAACTAGTATTCAGAAATCCACTATTGTGACCACAATGGATCAAAACGCTTTGAATTATGAAGAGGTAGAAGCTTTCACCGATATGGCGTATGAGGCTAACGGTTTTCTAAAAGGGATTCGTCATGAGAATCGGAAGAGCTCCAAAGGGACCATCGATAAAGTCGGAGTACGAGGCCGGAATATGCGTAGTAAAAAAGAGAATATTATGGCTTCCAACACGCCTGGTCTGACCTTTCCGCAGATCCCTTATTCAGTTGAGCCTGTAATTATTCCATTTGATATTACCGAAGAATTTATTCGCCAGACTCAGCGGGTACGCGGTCAAAATGCCGAAGAAATTATCATGCGGGCTATGGCAAACAACTATGGTGAAAATATGCAGGATATCGGCTTTAATGGTGATACTGCTACCCTGGACACCGATCCAGACTATGAATTTTTGAAAATTAATGACGGTTGGTTGAAGAAGGCTCGTAACACTGGTCATTACTTGGACTGGGCAACCCTTTCAGCAGCTGAGAAGAAGGGAATATTGTTTGAGGTAGAACGGGCGATTCCAACCCGATACAGAGCCGGCGGCGTGTTCAAATATTTCATGCATCCCAACACCTTCAGCGAACGTCTACAGATGCTGGCCGAGAAAGACACTAGCGCATCAATTCAGCTACAGATCATGGGCGGCGTGAAGAAGATAAACGCCTATGATGTCGAAGAAGTCTGGAGTATGCCAGAAGGTGCGATCCTCTTTACGTATCAGCCTAACTTTGCAATGGTTCACACCTACGATATGCAGATCCGGAAGACGACTGAGGGCAAAGAGGCAATTTGGACGGATAAGCGTTTCTATGCGATTCACTCCGATTTCGATGCTATCTTCGAAGAGCCGCAGGCACTGGCTTACGTGGAAGGGGTGGAATTCTAATGCCATACGTAACCTATCGGGGCAATAACACCTCCCTGCGCCTACACAGTATCCGGTTTGAACCAGCTAAGCCAGTGCTAGTGGAAGATGAGACGGCACTGAAGCATTTACTTGAGCACCCTGATTTTGAGGTCAAAAAGGAAAAGATCATTCCACTGGAGGATTTGTATCTACCACAACTGAAGGACAAGGCGAAGAAAGCAGGCGTTGAAGGCTTCGCGGATATGAAGAAGCCCGAGCTCATCGCTGAATTGAAGGCGCTGGAAGGCGGCGGTGTACCGGATGCTGGTAGCGACACTCCTTAAGAAACGTAGCCGTGTCAGTGCTGTACAAGAGGCAACTGACGATCAGCTTGAGCAGTACATTGATGATGCAATGACACGAATCGAACTGTATCTGCCCGTCCCGTTCCCGGAGGTGGCGGACAAGCAACTCATGTTGGCCTGGGTAAAGCTTGCGGAGTCACTCGCTCTGCAGGACAGCGAGGAATACCTGGCTTCAGTCGCCCGTGGATACTCAGCGGAGAGTGATGGAGCTTGGACATACACCCGACAGGCAGTTGAGGGTAAGACCACGGGTAATGCTGATGTGGACTCTATCCTCTTCCTGTGGGTCAAGAAGCAGCAGTCTGGGCCGGATGATGGGAATATCACGGCCTATTTGCTATGAATCACCGTATGAATACCCTGCTGGAGGTATACCGGGTCGGACGGCAGAAGGATGCGGACGATCTGTTCAGCGATCGTAAATCCGGAAAAGTCGCAGATTTAAAATGTTTTGTTGTTAAGACCCAGACCGATGCCAAGGCAGAATCAACTCCCGTCATATACATTGTCAAAAAGACAATTGGTGTACCGAAGAATGCAGACGTCCGAATTAGCGACGAAGTGTTACTGTTCGGACGTAAGTATCTGGTGATAGACTCTAATCCACGCCGTTATTGGCGTGAGTTATTGGTGACATGCGAGGTGAAAGGTAGTGAGCGTGCATGATTTTGACGGACTCGCTAAGAAATTCAAGAAGCTGAGCGATGAAGGTATTAACCAGATCCTTAAGAACATTGCTGAGGCTGTGGGTGAAACCCTTTTGAACCTGGTCATCGATGAGATTGATAAACAGGATCTGATTGACACTGGATTGATGTGGAACTCTTTTACTCGAGGAGCAGACAGTAACGTCTGGGAATGGGATGTTGATCGCAATTCTATTACTATTGAAGTTGGTTCCAACCTTCCTTATGCGCGCCACCTCAATGATGGATACACCATCCGTAAAGCACATTATGTTCCTGGATTCTGGAAGGCAAATGGTCAGTTTGTATATGATCCGGCTGCAAAGACAGGGTTTATGGCTCGACCGCGTTCCTTTATCGGTCGTCATTATTTTGATATCGCTGTGAAGGAACTGGAAGGTGGTATGAACGCATTGATTACGAAGCGGTTGGAGAAAGAGCTGGGGAGGATGCTGTCATGATGGATGTGGGATTGAAAGCCTGGGCTGATATTGTGAAGCGGGTGTACCCTGACTTGCCGATCCTGCGGGAAAAGTCGAAATGGTTGGCAGGTCAATTTGATCGTCCTAGCGTTTTTATTGAAACAGACCTTGTGTCTGATAAGACGCATACACCCCAATCGAATCGGATCATCGAGGATGTGGGCCTAGTCTTTCATTACGATATCGAACGTATCGGGGATGAGGACAAAGGAGAACCGATCCCTTTAGATTTATCTCCTTTCTTTCTCTTCCTTCGCCAGCGGCGGTTCTGTGTGGTTTCAGAGCGCTTTGGGGTGATGCTTGTCGTTGAGACACCGCGCACGCGGCCTATGAATGACCAAATGGAAGTTACATTTCGGTATTCATACCTGCTGCATGTTCCTAAGCTGCTTGTAAATAGTGATGGTAGTCCAGTATCTAAGATTAATGATTTTTATTCTGATTACGAAGGGGAGGAACATCAGGCATGAGCAGCAACAAGCGATTGCAGCGTCTGTTACCGTCAGGCTCGCCAGCGGTACCGGACGATGTAAACAAGAGAAGTAAGCAGGAATGGATTGAGAGCGCAGTGGCTTTGAAGCGGGAACGCTTTGAGATCGCTGGCGCTCTTTTTGATTGTCCGGATGATGCCCTGTTGTCACAGCAGGAAGTCATTCAGAAAGTGGAGGCCTATTTGGGTCTCACAACAAAGGAGGAAACAGTAAATGTCGATACAACGGAGTAGATCCGGCGCTTATGTGGAGCTGCAGGCGGTAGCCGAGTCCCGCGTCCTGTCGGTATCCGGTCGGGTGTTGGTGCCGTACCAAGCGGAGTGGGGCCTGCCGAACAAAGCCGTGGATATGGCGGATCAGTCAGAACGGTTCAAGGAGAGCGGTCTGCAGGTTGATGAGCTGGAACTGGCAGCGGAGAATGGGGCGACCGTTGTCGGGTACCGCGTTACCAATGGCAATGAGGTGGAAGCTTCCGTTGCAGTGGCCAGCAGCTACACAATTGAGGCCCGTTATCCCGGAACGCGGGGGAACGATTTCGAATATATGATTCGGGCGAGCTTGGTGGACGCCGCGAAGAAAGAGATCTTGATCCGGGACGTGAAAGGAATTTATGATACCGAGACCTTCCTGGTAGCTGATAAAGCAGAGGCAGTGGAGACGCTGAAAAAGTCTAATATGGTGCGGTTTAAAAGTACCGGATCAACAGCGTGGGCTGATGTGGCTTATACCAAGCTGGATGGTGGCGTTACCGGCACTGCTACAATCACCGCCGCTAATTGGAGCAGCATTTTCAATCGAGTAGATGGCCTGGTGTTTGATGTTGTGTCTCTGCCTTCCTCGGACGCAGCGGTACAAGCTGCTGCTAAGCAATGGCTGCTAGATCGGCGTAGCAAGGCTCGCAAGTTAGCGCAGTTGGTCATTGCAGGAGCACCGGGATCTGATGATGACATTGAAGTTCATAACACGCGTAGCCGCGCTGCTAATGCTCGTTTTATCATCAATTGCTCTTTGGCTGGCGAACATTCCAACGGAAAGACTTATACTTCCCTGCAGTGGGGAGCATGGGTAGCTGGTTTAGCCGCTGGAACACCTGCTAATAAATCCTTTACGGGTGTTAAGGTACCAATGACTGAAGCGCTAGTAGATTGGAGCCATAGTGAGGTTTTGAAGGGTTTGGCTGAAGGTACCCTGATGGCTACACGGGATGGTTACGACTATATTATTGAGTCCGCAGTGAACACATTGACCACGCTTGGTGCAGGGGAGCGGGAGGACTTCGGCAAGATTCGAGTTTCCATGACGATTGACCAAATCCTGAATGACATCTACGCTGCTGGCAAAGCAAACAAGGCTAAGCTGGATAATGACAAGGATGGTCGGGGTATGTTTATCGCAGCAGTCGTTAGTTATCTGAAGACTCGTGCTGAACAAAAGGCGATTGGCTCAGAATTTACATTTACCGAGCATCCAACAAAGAAAAGTGACATGGATTATGCTTACTTCTCTCTGTCGGCCAAACCGCTCGATGCGATTGAAATCTTCAATATTGATTGGGAGGTGGCGTAATAGATGGAACGCGAACTTATTGGCCGTAATTTATCCGTGCAGGATGACAATGGCGACTCGATTCAGACCATTAAAGAAGTAGAGGTTATTCTGAAACCAGAGACATTGGATATTATCCGTGCGAGGAAGATGTCTAAGACGAAACAGATTGTCGGGTATGAGATCACTGTAAAGCTGGTTATGTCAAAACTGGAGTCCTCTCTTCGTTACAGGCTCTTGGCTGATTTCAAGGCAGGTAAGACGATGTTCCTAGACCGGATCACAGGCTCTCTTGAGGACATGCAGACTGGCAATGTAGAACGGGTGATGATCAGCGGTGTGCATATTCATGATGAAATGGATTTGCTGGTTGCCAAGATTGACGACAACAATGGCATCGATATCACGCTTTCTGGTACGGCGAATGATTTTGATTTTATTGAACAGTTCCCGGATTATATGGCATAGGGACGGGTAACCGTCTCTTTTTCTTTATTTCATATCAATAAAAAAATTGGAGGAAGAATCACTATGAGCGATAAATTAGAAAAATACCTATCCAAAGGTAAATCAGGTCGTAAAGACGATACCATTACTGTGCCGGCAGACGGGGAAGAATGGTCTGTGCGCCGCCTGACCACTATTGAGGTACGCCGAGCATATGAGTTGGCCTATGAGGAAAATGGTGATCCGAAAGATTCCTATAACGAGATCGACGTCATGATCGTTAAGGCAACCGAACATGAATTTGATTGGAACAATAAAGATTTACTACTCGCCTTCAATTGCACCAGTAAATATGAGCTGCCACCGCGTATTCTA
>NZ_JBBODA010000052.1:0-27902 GCF_038002705.1 Paenibacillus sp. FSL H7-0716 | reverse complement strand
GAAGTGCAACTATTTTCTGTTGTACTTCTGTTGTACTTCTGTTGTACTTCTGTTGAAGTTTCTCCATCCCCTAATCCACTCATTTTTTACTCCACACTTCCACTTACTTCACTATTCCCTACTCCACACATTCCCCTACACCGCTCTTCCCTTACTCCACACATCCCTCACTCCATCTTCACCACCCCTCACTTCACCCTACTCCACACATCCCTCAGTCCATCTTCACCAACCTCACTTCATCCTACTCCACACATCCCTCAGTCCATCTTCACCAACCTCACTTCATCCTACTCCACTCATTCCCCACTCCACTTTCCCATCTCCTGCCACACTCTCAAACCCACTCTAATAATTTTTTACTCAAAACTACTCAAATCTCCAGCAGCTCAACGCCATACGGCTCGAGCTGGAGTTCTCCCGATCGAATCTTATTATCCAGCAGGCTGCTGTATTCTCGTGGCAACGGAACGATCACCGACTCGCGGCTCAGGTTAAGCAGGAACAAGAAGCTTCCCTGATCTCCAGTCCGCACGGAGGCTTGTACTCCGTTTGGCAATCCTTCAAAGCGTAACAACCCTTTTTCCTTAGCCACGTTCTCCAATAGAACTGACCAGTATCGCTCTTCCGCATGGGTTCCGAAGTAATAAACCTGACCTTTGCCGAAGGAATTAACAGTTACAGCGGGTGTGCCGCGATAGAAATCATCACCATACCAGGCAATTGGCTGGGCCACTACAGGTCGAAGGATGTCGCACCACTGCGTACATTCATATGAGTTACCCTCCGCATCCACGATGACATGTGTTTCAACGCCAATCGGATCATACTCCAGCACTTCAACGCCGGTACAATAGCTCAGCTGCCCAGGCAGCGGTTGCATGACTGCGATGTTGTTTATATTTTTGACGCCACTACGGTTGGTGATCAGCAAGGTCCCGCCAGCGAGGGCAAAATCCTCTAGATGACGTACGATCTCCTCATCCAGCAAATATAAATTTGGAGCGATTACTACTTTGTATCCATCAAGCGGTTGTCTGAGGTCGATAACATCGCAGCCCATGCCAAGCTTGGTCACCGCCCGGTGAATCTGCTTAATGTTCTCATAATAATCAAAGCCCTCTGCCTGCGGCTGAATATCCAGCGCAGCCTTCTCTTCATGAGAATGGAGGATAGCCACTTCGTTTTTCAGCATCGTTCCTTGGAGCTTGCCGCTCAGCCCATTAAGCTCATGACATAGCTGCGTGAACTCGGCTAATCTGCGTCCGGGAACATTGCTGTGATCAATCAGCCCGTGCCAGAATTGTTCCGCTCCTGAAGTTGCACTTCTCCAGCGAAAATGAACAACAGTATCCGCACCTCTAGCAATCGCCTGCCATGCATAGGCACGAATCAGTCCTGGATAAGGAGTTCGCCACATCGGCATCCAACAACCCGGAGATCCACTCAGCTGCTCCATGATCCAGAAGTTTTGGCGTTTGATGCCACGGGTTACGTCCAATGAAAGTGCTCCGCTATAAGGTGTCGTCTCTTGTTTGGTTGGCGAAGTATTCGGATAATAATCAAACGCAGCCACGTCCAGATCTGCACCCACTGCGTACATATCGAGACGCTGCGGATAGCTGTGAAAGTTATGGGTTATGAAATGCTCTGGACATATCATACGCAAAATATTGATCTGTGCTGTCTGAAACGCTACCACCGAATCCCACTGAAACCGCTGAAAGTCCAGCAGAAAAGATGGATTCTGATGAGGTGATCCGCCCAACGGCACGGTAAGCTCATTCCAATCGCTGTACTCCCCGCTCCAAACAACGGTTCCCCATTCTGCATTGACCTCAGCCAGTGTTCCGTATTTAGCTTGCACCCATGCTCGAAAAGCAGTATTACAAGCGTCACAATGACAATCCAACATGCCAAATTCATTATCAGTCTGCCAGCCTATGACAGCCGGGTGTTCACTGTAACGCTCGGCAAGACGCAGAATAATACGGCTGCCATACTCACGCAGCGATGTGCTGTTATAGCAGCGGTGACCACGTACCCCCGGGTGAAAGGTCTCTCCATCAGCAAACACCGGAAGCACATCCGGAAATTTCGTCGTTAACCATCTTGGCGGTGTAGCTGTTGGCGTACCCATCACAACCTGCAGATCATATTGATGAAAAAGGTCCAGCGCACGGTCCAGCCACTCGAACTGGTAGTTCCCCTCAGTAGGCTCCAGTCGGCTCCATGCGAACTCAGCAACCCGGGCTACTTTAACACCTGTTTCTTTCATCAACTTGATATCTGGTTCCCACATGGATTCATCCCAATGCTCCGGGTAATAGTCCACACCCATCTGAACATGATCATATCGTTTCATTGGCGCTTCTCCCCATCCCTTGATATTCAGCCCTGTTTCCCAAAAAAAGCGCTCCCCGTCTCAAATTGATGAGGTATACGGAGAGCGCTTCTGTTAACCACTAATATCCATTAAATCTTCTCTATAATGTGCTTCACTTATTTTTTAAGCTTGTCCCATGCAGCTTGCATACCAGTCATCCAGCCGTTAACGTCAACCTTGTCAGCGATGAACTGTTGGATCACGCTGGCAAATTCTTGCGTTACACCATCAGGGAATTTGGAGGATTGCAGGCCATAAACTTTGTTTTCTTTTACATAGTTCCATACGTCTGCTCCAAGCATACCGATGTCTTCAGGTGTTGCTTCGATTGTGGACAACGCAGGGATGAATTTCCATTTTTTAACGATGTACTCTTTACCCATATCGGAAGTTACCAACCAGTTCAAGAAAGTTTTTGCTTCTTCTTTAGAACCGGATTCTTTGTTGACTACAAGGTTCGCAGGGATACCAACAGTCATTTTGTCATTCTTCTCAGCATCTTCATTGATTGGCATAGGGAACATACCAATGTTCATATCAGGTGTGATGTTATCAACAAGAGTTTGTGCCCAGTTACCTTCTTGCATCATTGCAGTTTCACCTTTTGCGAACATTGCCAGGTGAGTGTTAGCATCTGTGGTCAAAGGATTCTTTTGTCCATATTGTAAAGTCAGTTTGAGATACTTACTCCACTCTTCAAACGTTTTATTGCCTACAATTGTACCAGTTCCTTCATTCAAACCTTTGATGAATTCATCTACATTATCTTGTTGTGCAAAGGCTACGCTGATCCCTTGGTTACCTAGCAGCCACCATTCCTGATATGCATTACCAAAAGGAGTTACGTCGATAGCTTGCAGCTTTTTAGCTGCTTCTTCAAGCTGTGACAATGTTTTTGGAGTTTCAGTGATTCCCGCTTTAGCGAACAAGTCCTTGTTATACACAATACCGATACCCTCAAGGTTCATTGCCATACCGTATACTTTGCCATCTTTAGTCATAGGCTCTGCAGCCATAGGAATCAGATCTTTTACCCAAGGTTGGTCGGACAGATCTTCCATCTTGTCTCCCCAAAGTTCCATTTCTGCATATCCACCATTGGAAAAAATATCAGGCGCATCGCCGGAAGCGAATTTAGTTTTCAATGCTGCTGCGTAGTCCGCACCACCACCAACTGTTTGGATATCCAGCTTGATGTTAGGGTATTCTTTTTCGAATTCAACCTTAAGCTCATTGAGGCCTTCTACGATTTCAGTTTTGAATTGGAAGATCTTAACAGTCTTCACTTCACCTGAATTTGTGCCAGCGCTTCCATTTTGTGAGTTACTAGAAGCGTTATTATTACCACCACATGCCGTTAGAGCTAAGCTCATTGCCATTACTGCTGATAGAGCAACTGCGGAGTGTTTCTTCTTCATTATATATTCCCCCTTAAAATAGTGGACTGCTTAAAAAATATTTGGAACGGAGGGCTCGGTGTTAACCTTTCACCGAGCCAGCCGCTATTCCCTCAACAATGTAACGTTGCATAAACAGGTAGAAAATGATAATTGGTGCGACCCCGATTACGAGAGCCGGAAGTGCCATATCCCATTGTTTGGTGTATTGACCAAAGAAGGAGAAAGTCGCCAGTGGAATGGTCCGAAGCTCTGGTGCCTGAAGAATCAAGGATGGCAACAGATAGTCATTCCATATTCCAAGTGCGTTTAGCACGATTGTTGTCATCACCATTGGCTTCAGCAAAGGAAGCACAATACGGAAGAACACGGTAATAGGATTACATCCATCTACTGTAGCCGCCTCTTCAATTTCAAGAGGAACGGACTTGATAAAGCCGTGGAACAGGAAGATCGCCATCGGAACACTGATCCCTAGATTCGTGATAATCAAACCAAGGAAAGAGTTGTTTACTCCAATAACATTTACGACCTTCAGAATTGGAATCATAATCGTTTGAAACGGAACTACCATTGCCGCTACAAAGATAAGCAGCAAGAACTGATTGAATTTCGTATTCGCCCGAACCATACGATAGGATGCCATCGCACTGAACAGAGAGATTAGAATAACACTGATCACTGTGATAATAACCGAGTTTCGGAATGCTTCACCGAAACGGGCTAATTTCCAAGCGGTTGAATAGTTCGACCACATAAATACTTTTGGCCAGCTTGCCGCATCACTCAGAATTTCACCGAAGGATTTCACCGAGTTCGCGAGCAAGAAATAGAATGGAGAGAGAAAGAGCAGGGCCAGTAGGATCATTATCACTTCCGTGCCAATATTCCATCTCTTTTTTTCTGTAGGTTTCATTACGCTTCAACCTCCTTGCTCTTCGTGATACGGACCTGAATCAGAGTAATGATGGCTACAATTACAAAGAACAGCAGCGCTTTTGCAGTACCCAGCCCGTAACGATTGTTCAGGAAGGCTTCATTGTAAATATTCATAGCAACGGATTCCGTCGATTTGAACGGTCCGCCCTTCGTCAAGGACAAGTTAAGGTCAAACATTTTGAATGACCAGGAAATGGCCAAGAATAATCCGATAGTTACAGCAGGCATAATTAGTGGAACTACGATATTGCGTAGCACCTGCCAACGGGAAGCACCATCAATATCAGCCGCTTCTAGTACTTCTTTAGATACGTTACTCAACGAGGCAATGTAGATAACCATTAGATAACCAGAAGACTGCCAAACAAAGACCATTACAATCGCCCAGAATCCTGTTGTGGCATCACCGAGCCAAGGAAGATTAAAGAAGGACCATCCTGTAAGGTCGCCCATAGTGGCGAACCCTTTGATGAAGATAAATTGCCAGATGAAACCAAGCAACAATCCCCCGATCACGTTCGGCATAAAGAAAATAGTCCGAAGCATGTTACGTGTCTTTAAAGGTTTAGTTAACAGATAAGCTAAGAAGAAGCCTACCACGTTAGTCAAAATCACACCTAACACCGTAAATCTTACCGTGAACCAAAAGGAAGACCAGAAGTCAGGGTCATTTGAGAAAATAGTGGAAAAGTTTTGAAATCCGACCCAACTTACGTTACCGGATACACCGTTCCAATCTGTGAAAGAGTAATACATCCCCATCAAAAATGGGATAATCGTTATTAAGGTAAAAAACAAAACTGCCGGACCAACGAAAAAAAGCTGTTGACCTAACTGGGACAACTTAGTGCCGCGCATTTATTGCCCCCCCCTTTCTTTTGCTCACTTACTTGTTTATGCTTTATACACATATTATCTGTTTTTTTCAGGGTACCTCACACCTACTAAAGTGATCTTTCAGGTGTAAAATATTGATCGGATGTGACAAATTTCGATGAAATGGAACACGATTCGCACAAAATTGATCGTTTTTATCCTACTACCAACGTTAATCTGTATTATGGCCACCATGTTTATTAGCTATCACTATAGCACTCAATCCCTAAGAACAAGGGCAGTAGATGAGAATACGAACCTCCTCTTTCAAGGCAATAGAAACATCGAAAGTCTGATTCAGGAGATCAATCGTCTCTCCCTTATTGTCTATTCAGATTCAGATTTCTACAGACTGCTCGAAGCGGGATACGAGGATATGGCAGCAAATACACGAATTTATTCTTCTCTAAATTACATTTCTTCATCCATGCCAGATATATCCCAGGTGTATCTTTACGGTGTCAAGGATAGAAAAGCCACTTTGCTCACCCAAAATACACCCAAACGTTGGCAGGGTATCCCCCCTTATGCCGACTCAGAGATCACTAGCAGTTCTCCTGTATTTATACAAAGTACACATATAAGCCACAGCTATGGCCTAACTTCACCTATCCCGCAACTCATACCGGAGCCTGTGTTCACATTGCATAGACGAATTGAAAGGATTCCAACTACCACTCCACTCGGCTTCCTGTCGATCGATGTTAAGCTAACGGCTCTTACCGACATCGTCAGCCAGTTATATGATCAGAAGCAGGAGAACATTTGGCTGCTGGATGGCGATGGCAGGATTGTATACGGAAGCAACAGTGAGGAATACGGCAAACGCCTACACGCTTCTTGGTACAACAAGCAAATCGCCGCGAATCAAAGCTCGCAAGGGTATTTTGAAGAAGAAGATGCTGTGTTTATTTACCAAAGAATCGAAACCCAAGGTTTAAATTGGACTCTCGTGAAGCAGATTCCAACGTCCTATCTGTTCCGGGAAGCCAACGAGGCGGCAGCGATCAATATAATCCTCCTTGTTCTACTTTTGATTACAATTGCCACGTTAACGACCCTGATCTCTTTTCGAATCACAGCTCCGATCAAGCAGTTGACTCGTTACATGAATCAGGTACAGACCGGTAATCTTGATGTAGAAATTCAACCTATGGGCAAAGATGAGATTGGCGTGGTTACCGAGCGATTCCGCAGTATGATGGACACGATCAACAACCTGATTTTAAGAGAGTACAAGCTGGAATTGTCCAATAAAACCAATGAACTGCGGGCACTGCAAGCACAAATCAACCCGCATTTTCTGAATAACACGTTGCAGATCATTGGCACGCTGGCCTTAGAGCTTAAAGTGCCCCAAATTTACTCACTTCTTTCAGCTCTAGCTAAAATGATGCGCTACAGCATGTACAATGAGGAGAAGATCGTAACTGTTAAGGATGAGCTGGATCATGTCAAAGCCTACATTGAACTGCAAAAGGAACGTTTTGAAAATAAGTTCAGTTTCCGCTACGATATGGAGGAATCACTTTTAGAGACGTTTATGCCGAAAATGATTTTACAGCCTATTGTCGAAAATTATTTCAAACACGGCTTTAATCTTTCCCGCAGTGACGGATTCATTGAAATCACCGCAGCAAGAGTGGATGACAACCGGATGGAAATCTGTATCCAAAATAACGGAAATGCGATCCCTTCAGCGACGTTAGATCTTTTAAAGCAGAAGCTACAGCATCCTACTAGAACAGATATAGATTTATTAAGAAATACAGAGCAAACCAAGGAAGCTACAGGATCAGGTATTGGTCTGCCGAACGTTCTGGCTCGACTCAAGTTTGTGTGCGGAGATAGTGCCACTTTAACTGTTGATAACCTTAGAGCGGGCGGAGTAGTAGTGAAATTGGAAATTGAAATTATAGCGGAGCGTGAAAAGATATGAAGGCGTTGATTGTTGATGACGAGGCAAGAGTTAGAAAGGCAGTCAGACTGCTTGTCGACTGGGACGCCCATCAAATAGATGAAATTCTGGAAGCCGGAAACGGAAATGAAGCCATCGAGATCATCCGGCAGGTTAAACCAGCATTAGTCATTATGGATATGATGATGGAATCAGGTAATGGGATAGAGTTAATGACCTGGGTGAATGAATTCGCCGGCAACACTAAGTTTATTGTAGTCAGCGGACATAATGATTTTGAGTTCGTACGGCAGACTGTGCGGCATGGGGGGATTGATTATATCCTGAAGCCCATCGAAGCCGAGGCAATCAATGTAGCGGTAGCTAAAGCAGTTGCAGCCTGGCGCTCAGAAGAAGATGACCGAAGCGAGCGGCAGAAACAGAGTATTCAGCTTAATGAGTTCAAACCCATTTATGGGGAAAAGCTATTATCCGCACTAATTGATGATCCGATCAATTCTGAATTATCTTTGCGGAGGTTATGCAGTGATGGTATCATTCCGGAAAACATCCATTCCGCTCGGTTAATATTGGTGCAGACAGATGCGGGGAACAATCCGTTGATTAAACGTTTTGGCGGAGACACCGAGCTAATGAACTACGCTATCGTCAATATTTGTAATGAATTTTTGCACAGTCCGCATAAGGGTGTTGCTTTTCGTTATTGGGGAGGTCCTCCGGAGATTGCGATTATTCTGTGGGATATTCAGACCTCTGTGGTCGAGCTAATAGGCCGAATCAATCATGGCATCTACTCTACCCTGCAGGTCCGAATGCATTTTGGAATCAGCAGCATCGGCAACCTACCTAAGCAGTTACCTTATCAGCGTGCAGAGGTGGCAGAGGCATTACAGCGCCGAAACTTATTAATTCATGAGGATTACTGCCATTTCTCCTCTTCCTCCGAAGAATTCAGAGATCGTAAAGAGATCGCCAAAGCAGAGGTCCGCGGTAATGTATCAACAACGAACTTTGCGGACGTCAAGGAAGATTGGAAGATGGCAGTCATCAGCGGAAGTCCAGAGATATTATCAACAGCTGCGCAGCACTGGGTAGATGAGCTTAGCCGAGGCGGGGTTGTGACACCAGAAATCCTAAACGCATGGAAAAATGATGCTCTACTATTTCGTTCCCAGCTGGTTCGGGAAATGTTAGGCCCTGAAGCTGAAGGCGCACTGGCCGAGCTTGAACAGGCCGACCAGCTTCACCCAGCTCCTTTTACGAACGGTTACTCGTTCTCTTTATTCGCTTGGCGTGACTGGTCGTATACCCTAATGCAGGAGCTCGCCGAAGTAATCGCCCTGAAACAAGCTAAAGAACGTAATCCGATGCATGATATCGTCAAATACATCGAGCTTAATTACGCTTCCGACCTGTCCTTACAGGAAGTGGCCGGAAAGTTTTTTGTTAGCCGTGAATATATTTCCCGCCGATTCAAACAGGAATACGGAATTAACTTCTCCGACTTTATTGTTAATATTCGAATAGATAAAGCTAAACTGCTATTGCAGAATCCTCGTCTGAAGCTGGCCCAAATCTCCGAAATGGTCGGTTTTCATGATGTTAAATATTTCAGCAAAGTGTTTAAGAAGCAGGTTGGATCTTCACCTAAGGACTACCGGGACACATTTAAGAGTTGATCAATACCAGTTTAAAAAGGCGTCCGCAACCGTCTTACCGGCTATGCCGTTCGGATGCGGGTCGTCTTGTCCACTCATATATTCCCGTCTGATCCGGTGATCGTCTGGTGCAGGCAACGATAATAGGCTTGCTATATCAAACACACGGTCTACTCCAGCGGGTGGGTTAGTCAGGATTTCATGATTCACTCTACGCCAAGTTTCTTCTCTTGCCTCCTGAAAATTAAACGGCGGCACCGTACTTAGAATAATACTAGCATCAGCATTTGCTGTTTTGATCTTAGCAATAATAGTTGTCAGATCACCAAGTAACTCATCTGCAGAGCGGCAGCCAATATCAATATCATTTACGCCGAGGACAATCATCAGTTCATCACTCTGTTTAGCTTTGTGAAGCCAAGGGCCATCCGCAGCCACATCATACGCTCTAGCCCAGCCTGAGCCGAGATTCCATACGCCAATCTCTGCACCAAGACCATCCGCAATTCTCGCTGCCCAATATTCGTATCCGTCCTTTAATGTCCGCACACCTTGAGTAATCGAATCTCCCAAAAATACTAGCTTCTTATTCACAGCTTTCTTATACCCGATATAGCTTGGCAGTACCAGAAGCTTGTCGGATTCTGTAAATCCATCGGCTGATTCCTGTGCAGCCAGATTTCCGGGCGCATCATAAGCGGTTGCCAGCATCCCTTCTACGTTGAAAGGAATGGATTTGCCCGCAGTAGTTGTCTTAATCGTCCATGTAAACGCTAAGTAATGGCCATCGGGTAGATGAATGCTTGTCTCATCACTCCAGAAGCATTCACCAGCTGCTACTGACTTGGAGACATTGCCTTCAAAGGTGACAGCATGTTGTGTATGCTCAAGAATAGCTCCGTTTGGCTCAGTGCCCCCATCAGCGATAAAAGCCGATTCGATGACCCAACTGCCCCCAGGTTCACTGCCCGAAGCTTCAAGCCCTTGGTCCCAGGTGGAATCCACCGCATTGCTATGCCAAAATTTCAGCTGCAACGGGCCGTTTTCCCGTAAACGAATATAAGTCCGGAAGGTATGTGTAAAAGGTTCTTGCCTATTCATAATAAAATTAGCGGCGGTTGAAAGAACCGTAGCAGAGGTATAGTCCGTCTGATTCAAAACTCCACTTCCCTTAATTAAATTAGTATTCATAACGTTTCCCCCGTTATTAGTTAAGATTGTAACACTAAAACCTCTCCTATAAACCAGGGAACGGATCATTCACCCAGTCTACAAGAGAGGTTATGGCTATATCAATATGCTTTAAAAAATCATCTTATTTCAGTGTAATGGTAAACGATGCGGATTTTGCACCTGCGTTTACTTTCACTGTAGTCTCATCTACTTGCTCTGCACCTTCTACGGAAGCGATAGCTCCCAGATCTTTAAGGGAAAGCGAGAATTCTTTACCGCTGCCTTCTGCAGTAACTGTTACGCTGTTGCCTTTGCGGGCAGCCTTCACAGTCAATTCAGGAGCACCCTTAAGATCACGTACGGTTGCAGAAGTAGTAGTACCTTCTTCAAGTGAATACAGGCCAAATTTCACGCCATCCGCAAAGTCGTAATCCGGTTTGTTGTCGATGCTGCCGATTGCCAGCAAGGAGTTCTGACGAACGAACAGTGGTAGGCTGAAGAAATCATATTTCTCTTTGCGCCATGATCCGCCTTGTACAGTTTCACCAGATAACAGGTGAGTCCAGCGACCTGCTGGCAGGTAGTATTTCACTTCGCCGTTTTCTTGGAAAATAGGCGCTACGAGCAAGGAATCACCCAGCATGTATTGGCGATCCAGCACTTCGCATGTTGGATCTTCCGGGAATTCCATAACCATCGCCCGCATAGAAGCCCAGCCATGCTCTGCAGCCTGCCCAGCCACATCATACAGGTAAGGCATCAAGCTGCATTTAAGCTTCGTGAAGAAACGGGTGACATCACAAGCTTCATCATCGTATGCCCAAGGCACACGGTACGAAGTGCTGCCGTGCAGACGGCTGTGGCTGGACAATAGTCCAAAAGCTAACCAGCGTTTGAATACATGTGCCGGTGCAGTGTTCTCGAAACCACCGATATCGTGACTCCAGAAACCGAAACCGGACAAGCCCAGGGACAAACCGCCACGAAGGCTTTCTGCCATGGATTCATAATCTGCGTAGCAATCTCCGCCCCAGTGAACTGGGAACTGTTGGCCGCCAGCAGTTGCAGAACGTGCGAACAATGCTGCCTCATTCTTACCAAGCTTCTCTTCCAATACTTCAAATACAACTTTGTTGTACAGTTGCGTGTAGTAGTTGTGCATTTTCATCGGATCAGATCCGTCGAAATAAACTACATCTGTAGGAATCCGCTCACCGAAGTCTGTCTTGAAGCTGTCTACGCCCATATCTACCAAATCGCGCAGGTAGCCGGCATACCATTCACAAGCCGCAGGGTTAGTGAAATCCACAAGTCCCATACCTGCTTGCCACAGGTCACATTGATAAACATCGCCGTTAGGCTTTTTGATCAGGTAGCCGTTTTTCTTGCCTTCTTCGAACAAGCGTGAACGTTGACCAATATAAGAGTTGATCCATACGCAGATCTTCAGGCCTTTTTCCTTCAGGCGTTTCAGCATGCCCTCTGGATCTGGGAATACACGTTTATCCCATTCAAAATCAGTCCATTGATACTCACGCATCCAGAAGCAGTCAAAGTGGAATACATGCAGCGGCAGATCACGTTCTGCCATACCTTCTACGAAGGAATTTACAGTCTCTTCATCATAGTTGGTAGTGAACGAAGTTGTCAGCCACAAGCCAAAAGTCCATGCTGGTGGAAGCGCTGGTTTACCTGTAAGAGCAGTATAGTTGCTAATAACGTCTTTAATGGTAGGTCCATCGATTACGAAGTATTCCAAGCTTTCTCCAGCTACGCTGAATTGGGCTTTTTTCACTTTTTCTGAAGCGATTTCATAGGAAACCAATTCCGGATGATTAACGAATACGCCATAACCTTTGCTTGATACGTAGAAAGGAATGTTTTTGTAAGCTTGCTCAGAGCTAGTGCCGCCATCTTTGTTCCAGATATCAACGGTTTGTCCATTTTTCACGAAAGCGGTAAAACGTTCGCCCAGACCATATACGAATTCGCCTACGCCGAGATCCAGCTCATCACGCATGTACGTGTTGCCGTCTTGGTCGGTGATGTAAGCCATGGATTTAAAGCCACTGCCTGTAATACGTTCTTCGCCGCGATAGAAATCCACCGCCCATTGTTCGCCTTTGCGAATCACTACACGAAGTCCGCCGCTGATCAGCACGGTTTCGAGATCCGTTTCTTCAATCTTCACATGATCGCCAGTACCTTTAGTCAGTTCGAAAACCGGACCACGTTCCTGTACACCATCATGATGAATAATTTTAATACCTACCACGCCTGGAAGCGGGGAATGGAATTTTACAGTAAGCAGGGTTGAATTCAGCGTTGCTGCGCGCCCTGTGATTGGAGTCGTTTGTGTAATTGCTGTTAATCCTTCGGGAGTCTTTTCTACAACATAATTTTGAACTGCGCCGTTAATCGTGATACCTTCACGAACCAGCCAGAGACCATCAGTAAATTTCATTGTGTACTTGCCACCTTTCAATTTGGTGTTTATAGTTGCATTATACCGATAAAAAATGAACAAAACTAATACTATATAGCTCATTTATAACACTATTTTGATGTTCTTTAAGAAAAGAGGCCTTTATATGGACCGTACAACTCAGAGTTTGCTAAAAGAAAACAGAGTTCATGGAGATAGTATGTTTCCACTCGCAGCTTATTGGATAGAACTTCCATCCGGAACGCATGTACTCGATACACATTGGCATGAAGAAGCGGAGTTCTTTATGCTGCTAGAAGGAGAAATTCTGTTCCAAGTAGACACAGAATATTTTCCACTCCGCGCGGGCGAAGCGGTATTTATCGAATCTGGCGATATACACGCCGCCTATGTGCTGAACGAAGACACCCCCTGCAAATTCTGTGCGCTTGTATTTCTGCCTGATCTTTTGGCTAGCGCCCAGTACGATACGATCCAGCAAAACGCGATTTTGCCACTGCAAGAGAAACGCCAGAGCTTTCCGAGACATCTTACACCCGGTGTCCCTTGGCAGCAGGAGCTGCTTCATCATCTGGAGCAAATGATGGAGGCATACGCTAATAAAATGCCCGGATTTGAGACCTTTATGAAAGGAACTTTGCTAATCATGCTTTCCAAGATTACCGCAGAGGGCCGATTTGAGAACCGCAGCCAATCAGATGATGCAGATACCACCAAGATTAACCGCCTTAAAAAGGTGATCCTTTATATCCAAGATAACTATCAGGAACCGATACGTACCCGTGATCTATCAGAGCTTATTCCCATGAGCGAGGGGCAATTCTGCCGCTTCTTCAAAATGATGACTCGTAAAACGCCGGTCGATTATATCAACTCTTACCGGATTCGCCAGGCTGCCGATCTGCTGCAACAAAGTGAAAGAAAAATATCCGACATCGCATTCGAGGTCGGATTTGATAATGTAAGCTATTTCATAAAGGTTTTCCGCAAAGCGATGAAATGCTCGCCTTCGGAGTTTAGGAAAGGTGCAGGCTAGTTTCATCTACATCATAAAAAAACGATGGATTCCGCCCTGATTTTTAGGAAATACAACCTTTTGGAGGCTCGCTATGAACTCACCAATTCTTAGCTTTATCACACCGCCTATTCCTTATTTCATAGACTGTGGCCGTGCTCACTACAATGCTGGAGACTATCATATCAGTCGTAATTGCATCGGCGTATTTGATCTAATCATTGTTAAAAAGGGGATGTTGCCCATCGCCGAGAACGAGGTGCACTGGGAGCTAAAGGAAGGAGAATTCCTCATCCTTCGTCCAGATGCCCATCACTATGGCTTTGCCCCCTGTCCTATCGAAACAGAAATCATCTGGATTCATTTTCAGACCTTCGGCAGCTGGATCGAGTGTCAGGATATGAACGAATGTCTGGAGAATCAGAGCGAGCTCATCGAAAGCCATAAACAAAAAGCTTATTTAAATCACTGCGATGTATGCTCGATCTTTATTCCGAAGTATACGGAAATATCAGAGAAGGCAATGGAGGTATTAGAGTTCTTTTTCCATCTGGAACAAGAACCCCAGTCGATGCGCAACTGGAAGCGCCAAGCCTCCTTTCAACAGTTCCTGCAATTCTTGGACCGCGATCTGGCCGAGGCATCCGATGCAACCGCCATTCATCTCGCCGAGAAGATTGAATTGTTCATTCGGCAAAATTATACTCGCGATGTCTCTAACTCCTTACTTCAAAAAGAACTTAACTATCATCCCAACTATCTCGCCAAAAACATGCTAAAAATATACGGTGTGACCCCTATGGCCTATCTCCTGTCCTATCGTCTAGAACAATCCAAACGGCTGTTAATTCAAACTTCCTGGTCCATTGCCCGCATCGCTGAAGAGGTTGGCTTTCATCATATTACTTACTACTCTTCCTGCTTCTCCAAGAAAGAAGGCATTTCTCCCTCTAACTTCCGACAAAAATTCACCGGCAAATAGACATAACAAAGCCTGGCATCGAAAATATCTTCCTCTTCCAGGCTTTGTTCAGATATGCTTATCAAATATAATTTGGACAAAGAAGTTGTTAAGCGTCCATCAAACAGCGCTGCGGCTAACAGCTCTCTTTATTAAATATTACTGCTGATTTGCCGATATATTATAGATAGATCTTATCGTCGTAGGAGGATAATGAACCATGCATATAACGAATATGACCTCATCTATGGGAACGAGGTTTAATGTATCTGTTAGTCACCAAACTAATGATAAAACTATGAAATCAAACAGCAATATTAGTGGTAATGGTAATGGAGACAAATTATCAATAAGTAAATCTGCAAAGGCCGCTTTTCAAAGTCAATCCAAAATGGACGGAATGGTTAACTCCCTGCTTAAACAAAAACAAAATATCATCGACAGTAAGAACAGTCTGATTGAAAGAACTACCAAAAGTTCACATAATCTCGAATCTATTCAAGATCAACTTAAGGAGTTCGACAAGCAGCTTCAAACGATTGACCAACAAATTGCAAAATACAGCTTCGAAGAGCAACAAAAGAACTTAGAAGATGCTCAAAAAGCTAATTCAAAGGATGAACCTAAAACCGAGCAAGAGATACAAAATGAAAGATTGAATACAATTGTTTCTGTAAGCCAAGATGTTAGCCAAATGGAGGTAGTTTCTTCTACCCACACTAAGATGCGTGGCGAGGCTAAAATTCTGACCAAGGAAATAGAACTGGATGAGGCTCGTTCTACTCATTCTGCAACAGCCAAACGGGAGCAGTTATCCAAAATCGAAACTAAACTATCGGAAATGAACGAAACGTTAGGCGATGCCATGAAAGACACGGGAGATAAAATTAAAGATCAGATCGATAAAGCAGGTTCAACAGAAATTAAACCTTCTGAAGAGAATACCAATGAGCGGACAGAACAATTAGCTACCTATCAAGAAATTCAACGTTTAGCCGAAGAATCTGATAAGTCGCAGCTAGAAATACTAATCTAACAAGGGCAAGATTCTCTATATAAAAAAGCAATCGGATCTCCCCGCATCAGAGGGCCTGCCGATTGCTTTTTTAGATGCAGCTGATGTTATTTTTCGGCTATTCCTTCCGAATCACAATAAAGCAGGTGCTGTCCGGCAGCGCCACTTCCTGTCCGCTCTCATCCATGAACCTTACTCTATCACGCAGAGCTTCGGTATAACCTTCTTGCAGGTAATGCCGGAAGACCTCAATCTTTGCTTGCTCTCCTAAAATCTGTTCAATAAATGAGGCAAACTCCGTAGGGGTGAAATAACCAAACTGTTCTTGGACTTCGTGGATATAAGCCTCTTCGCCCCAGGTATAAGTATATAAAAATTCCATGGCATCATTAACGGGCATGAGTACTTCTTGTTCCCCTAATCTCTGAAACTGAATCTGACGTCCAGCAAAATCCTTCGCATAACGCTCCAGCCACATCAGACCGTCCTCTTCCAAAAAGCGAACTCTCCGCAGCAATGATGCAGGTTCGGTCATGATCCCATCGCGGATAATGATAACCCCGCCAGCTGACAATACCGCAAAGGCACTTCGCAGAGCTGCGGAGACGGTGTCGTGATTGAATTTATTACCATTTAGCGGCACATAAGAATATAGCTCATGCAAAATCGAAGAGAAAATTACCGTGTCCACCGTTCCGGCCTCCACGAAATCTTTAAGGTTCAACGCATCTCCCTGCAGCACCTCCCAGTGGCGACCTTCCCGCTGCTTGCGTTGCCGCAAGGCTTCCACTACATTGCTTGATATATCAATGCCGATAGGGGTAACCTCGGGCATACGCTCTTCCAGTAAATCCAGCAGCACACCGCCGCCCGGACCGATATCCAGCACTTTTTGTCCAGTGACATGATCCAGAATTACGGCTTTATAATCTGCTGTATTATTCATTTGGCTTAGGTAGGTTTCTTCATTATGAAAACGGTCGAAAGCATCCCTGCGCAACTCGAATAGGTCGAATAACAGCAATACAGCACGTTCATACAAGGGTGATTTTTCAGCTTCCATACAGAATTCGATCAGCTTCTCAGCCGCTGCCGAGAATTGGAATTGAAAAAACACCGTGCCTGGCAGATGTTCCTTAGAATATTGCTGCAAGAGTAGGTGAGGGTTCTCAGCAGGCAAAGTCCCTTGCTCGATATCCTTCCATGTAAGCTCCGCTAAATATTTTTCGATAATCCGCTTCTTATAAACATTGGTCTTCTTAACACCCTTGTAATCGTAGTAAATGCTGTTCATGACGTGTTCGAAGCTGATATGGCATAAGAATTCATTCTGCGCCCTCTGGGCAGCAAGCACCATCACCTTCAGAAATTGCTCCAGCGAAAAGGTCTGTAGTGCAGATTCTACATACCAGAAGGTAATCTTACTTAATGACTCCAACCGTTCGGCATGGAAACCTTCCTGCGTCAGCTTAGCCCATTCCGTAGTGAAATCCTCTCCTCTAGAGATCGGACCCAGCCGCATTCTGCGCAGTCGTTCTTTCATCGGCATTGGACTAGCAAGATTGCCTGAAGAAATCAGCTCAATAAGCTGCTTCACTTCATGCTGCACATTCTGCCATAACTCGGGAGACACAGCTCCGATGATGCATTGATTGAGCACAGTCAGCAGGCGTTCCAGTTCCTCCGCGGTTAGCAGCTGATCTTCCACTATATCATGGAGTGGCTTATTGACTTCCGGCGGCACTTCTCCGCGAATTTGCTGTCCTATGAGTCCATGAGTCTCAATTAGCCGCTGAATCATCGCACCTTTCTCGGAAACAGCCCTCCCTAAATATCTCTCATATAACTGTGCGGAACCTAAATTATGTACAAAACAATTGATCCCTTCCTCCTGCCAAACCAGCCGCTCCTTTGCTGTACCTCCCTTAGCCGTTTCTGACCAAATTAACGTTTCCTCCACCAGCTCTTTTATCCAAATAGAACGGGGGAGCTGGTCCAGAATCTGCAAGCTACGTTCCACATAATCCAGTACGGGATTCCTGCGATCCAGCTCCTCCAGAGATTCCACACGTTCCAAATTTACAATCTGCTCCTCCGCTTGGACAATAAGCTTCAGCCAGAGGTGATCCTCCAAATGATCTTGCACACCTTCACGGTATAAGGCGATGGCTTTCAGTGATTTCAGCATATGCTCCTCCTTCGCTCCAAAGTGGAGACTATAAAGACCTATTATTATATATACAATCGCGTTAATTAAAAAACAGAACCAGGACTCATGAAATAGCCATGTCCCGGTTCTGTTTGCATTCCAATCATTAGGTTCCGAACCGCTGCCGATACCCACATTTGCGGCACAGCTCCTCCACCGCTTCTCTACGTGAAAAGCCATAGAATAAGTTGTTCGCCCGCTCCCCTTCCACAATCTCTGAGAACGGAGTTTCATGGATGTTGCCTAGGTTAATTACTCCTTCACCATCCAGACAGCATGGCACAACAGTGCCATCCACAAGGATCGCCGCTTGGCTCCGCAGGGCATGACAGAACCCTTTTCCGTCATCTTCCGGCTCATTTAGCGCTGGCCAACGGAACTCATGGTCCTGATTAAGGTAGACGCGTGGGGCAATCTTGACACCACTGCCAGGCATAACCTTTTCTTCGATCTTGAAATCCAAGTTGAAGGCTTCCTCCAGCAGGGCGAGGGTTTCACGGTTACGGTTTCTCTCCAGATTCGTCAGATTATCCTCCGTCAAATTCCACAAGCGGAAAGAAATAATGACCCCTTGCGCTGAGGCTTCCCGTACAAAAGAAATTATCTCTGAAAGATAGCCTTCACGGTTCTCTGACCCTTCATGCCCATCAAAGCTGTGCAGAGAAAAGTTCATCTGACGCAGTGCGGGCTTACCAAGAATTTTAGGTCCGGCTTTATGAATTAACGTGCCATTAGTTGTAATATTAACCTTGAACCCTTTGGCATGAGCAGCATCCAGCAGTTCACCTATCTTGGGATGCAGCAACGGCTCCCCTTTGACGTGAAGATAAATATGATTGCTGTGTGGTTTAATTTCATCCAATATCGTATTAAACGTATCAAGCTTCATGAAATTTTTCGTCCGGGCGGTTTGTGGACAAAAGCTGCAGGCGAGGTTGCAGACGCTTGTTATCTCAATATAAACCTTTTTAAAAGTCTTCAAGTCCTGCTCCCCATTCTATTTATTATAAATCTGAGGCATAGCGGAGACCGATCTGTGCTCTGGCTTCCTCCATAATCTCTGCTGCGGCCATGGAGTTCTCATGAGTATTAATTCTGCTCTCCCGTTCACCATTCTTAATCAAGTTGATGAATTCCTCAACCTCATAATACATAGGTTCAAACACCTGAGGCAACGTAAGCTCCTCAACTGTACCATCACGATAGTAAATTTTCACCTGATAAGGCTCATTGATCTTGTCGATCACCATCGTACCGTTCTCTCCATGAATCTCAGCTGGCAGATAGGAGTCGGAAATCTTGGAGTGCATAACTACCGCATCCATATCGTCATATTTCATAATGAGACTTCCTTCACCATCCACACCTGAGGAGAGCATGACACCCACTGCCTGTACTGATTGAGGCTTGCCAAAGAGCACTACCATTGGATACAAACAGTACACACCAAGATCCATTAATGAGCCATTGGAAAAAGCGGGATTAAACGCATTTAGCACAGTCCCCTGCCGATAAGCATCATATCTGGAGGAGTACTTACAGTAACTTGCAAAATAACGGCGAACTTGGCCGAGTTTATACAAATTATCCCGAATCACTCCAAAGTTCGGCATAAAGGTCGATTTCATCGCCTCTACCAGCAGCACATCATTTGTACGCGCAGCTTCAATCATAGCTTTAAGCTCCGTACTGTTGGATGCAGCCGGTTTCTCGCAGAGCACATGCTTGCCGTGATTTAAGCACATAATCGCTTGTTCTGCATGCATAGAATTTGGACTGGCAATATATATAGCATCTACATCTTTGCTTTTCACCATATCTTCCAGATTCGTATAAATTGTAGCTCCCGCATATTTAGCAGCAAAGGCCTGACCTTTCTCCATTGTGCGAGAGTACACGGCTGTCAGGATAAACTCCTCATTCTCCAAGCCGGCTTGCACGAAGCGGTCTGTAATAAAGTTTGTTCCAATGACCCCGAAACGAATTGTCATGATGTTATCCCGTCCTTTTTAGTTATTACTAACTCTACATGCTATTTTCTCACTCATAGGTAGTCATGTCTACTTTTTAAGGCAAATTAACGACAATTTCTGATAAATTCAGCAATTCTCTTGTTACTGGCGGAGCACCTCTCATCGTACAACGCAAAAAAAGGCGTATCCCAGCCACCCTTTCATGGCTTTTGAGATACCCTTTTTTTGGAATTACAATGATTCCCTGAGCTTACGGACCCAGATGAGCTCTATATAATCGTCCAGCCGCCATCTACAAACAAAGTCTGACCTGTAGTGTAGCTGGAAGCATCTGAAGCAAAGTAGAGCACAGCGCCGTTTAATTCCCCCGGATTACCAGGGCGCCCCATCGGACACACTGCGTTGTACATTTTTAGCGCTTTTTCTGCAAATAACGTATTCTCAGTCATTTCAGTTTTGAACAAGCTTGGTCCAATCGCATTAACAGTAATCCCATGCTTAGCATAAGTTGCCGCCACCCCTCTTGTCAGATGGATCACTCCACCTTTAGCAGCATTGTAAGAATGTGTAGGAACCGAAGCAGAAGCTGTAAGGCCTAGCATTGAGGCTGTATTGACGATTTTACCGTAATTCCGTTCCTTCATATGCCGGATCACATGTTTCGACATCAGGAAAACGCCCTTTAAATCAGTATCCAGTACCCGATCCCAAGCTTCTTCTTCCAATGCCTCAATCGGAACCGCATCCACCACACCAGCATTGTTCAGCAGAATATCAATTTTGCCAAAGGCTTCCATAACCTTTTGAACAGCCACAATAATCTGGTCCTCTTTTCTTACATCACACTCAATAGGAATTATTCTGCGTTCAGGGTATTTAGCACGGATATCCTCGGCTACTGCTACAAGCTTGTCATATCTTCTAGCCAAAATAGCAATGTCTGCTCCTTGCTCAGCAAGCATCTCTGCGAATTGTACCCCGATCCCACTGGATGCTCCTGCGATAATAGCTGTCTTACCCGTCAAATCAAAAAGGTTAGTCATTCTAATTCCTCCTAATGTTTGGTTAGCCGTTCCTTCTTCGGTTTCATTTCGTTCAAACTCACTTCAAACGTGTAGGCTTATACTGAGGAAACAGGTTGCAAATTGTTCTCCCACCAGTCCCAGCGGAGATAGCAGTATGGAAGATACTCCATTGGATTCAGAGGCTCCAGAATTTTACCTTTTTCAAGCACATTTGTACTGACGGTGTAAACCGCGCCCAGCATATTCACAACTTCAAGCTCACTCCAAGGATCATGCGGAGAGTCTTGGAAGGTGATAGAGGCTTCAGCCGCTTTATAGACTTTAACCTCACTTACTAAACGCTGTGTGACCAAGGTTGGCATCAGATCGAAGCCGTTTCCGTCAATTGCATTGGCATATTTGATGTTATACAAAGGGATATCTTTGCCGTAATATTCCTCCAGAATCTTCTCGGCTCCATTGTCATTGAAGTGTCCATCCATAGTGGCTTTTACGTTGAAAAAGTCAATGCCATGCCGGCCGATTGCCCCATCAATGCCATCTTCTGAGGTGTGCATACGCACATCGGCCATTTTCTTAGGCAGCCCACATACTTCCCGGCCCATAGCCATCCCGATATCGCTTGTAATAGGCATCGACAGACAGTAGTTGCCTAATTGTCCGTTATAGTCTGCTAGAACGAACAATCCAGCTTCACGATAAGGTGGACAAAAGTTCGTAGCTGGGTAATTGGCGATAAAAGCATTTACCAGCGGCCGGCTTGTTGGCTTCAGTGGCTTCGGCAACAAACGCTCGATAATCTCTGGTTTGGTCTCCCAATACACCGTCAGCATCTCAGCATCATAAAAGGTGGTTGGCTTGCCTCCGTATTTCTGCATATCTGCGAAACTTTTCACAAAACTCACCATGAATGAACCCTCCTTAGATTAGTAACCCTTTAGTTCAGCACAAATGCCGTCTCGAATCCAGATTGAATGGCCTGTCCGATTCGTCCTGGCTTGCCTGCATCGCCGATTACCTTCACATTGGGCAGTACCTGCTTCAGCTCATCAACGAATGAGCGATCGGGTGTAACACCAATGGATAATACAACAGCATCCGTCTTTTTCAGCGAAGTTTCCCCAGTGGACGTATTCTCAAGCACAACCGCGCCGTCCTGTACTTCTACCAGCTTGGTTGATGCTAAGAGCTCCACTCCGTTCTTTTTCAACCTAGTCACAATGTCGATCAGATTTGGCAGATAGGCGTCTGGGCCAACCCGCGGCTGCATTTCCACCACCGTGACCTGATTTCCCATATCGGCTAAATATTCAGCCGTTTCCAGCCCTGTCATGCCGGAGCCGATGACCACAGCCTGCTTGTTCTTAATCACAACTGACCCACTAAGTACATCAACAACGGTGCAGACCGTTGCCTTCTTCACTCCCGGAATAGCAGGCACTATAGGCTGTGCCCCAGCAGCAACAAATACCGCATAAGGGTTCAGTTGCTTCAGTTGTTCCAGCGTAGGTTTCGTAGAGAGACGCACATCAACATCCAGGATCTCTAACTGATGCTGCATATTATCAATAAACCAGTTCAGCTTCTCCTTCAATGGTGGCCGGCTTCCCAGCTCTACGCTGCCGCCTAGCACATCTCTGGCTTCGAACAATACAGGCTTAAAATCTCTGAGTGCCAGAATCCGTGCTGCTTCCATACCTGCTGGACCTCCGCCGATCACAGCTACTACTTTGCCATTGCCATCTTTTGCTGGTTCTGCAAATTCAAGCTCCCGGCCCACTCTGGCATTGACAGCACACTTGATTACCTTGCACTCCATCACTTCCTGAATACAGTAGAGGCAAGAGATACAGGTTCTGATCTCTGCTTCTTTACCTGCTGCGGCTTTGTTCCCCCACTCCGGATCGGCCAGTTGGGCTCTTCCAAGGGCTACAAAATCCGTGTTTCCTTCCTGTAGCAGACTCTCAGCAAATTCAGGCTTACGGATCACATCACAAGCAATCACTGGAATTTGCACCGCTTGCTTAATGGCTGCGGAGAGATGTTTTTTCCAGCCTTGCGGGTAGGATATCGGCTCAATGATCGTATTGGATGATTCATAAGTGCCGGAGCTTACATTTATGCAATCCACTCCGATGCTTTCCAGATGTTTCGCAGTCTGGATAGCCTCATCCAGTGTAATCCCGCCTGAGACAAATTCATCGCCGTCGATTCGCACCGATACTGGGAATCCTGCGCCACAGGTCTTTTTGATGCCAAGCACAATTTCGTTCAGGAATGACATTCTACCTTCCAGTGAACCGCCATATTTATCAGTTCTCAGATTGGTAAGCGGGCTCAGAAACTGTCCTACGAGATAGCCGTGGGCACCATGGATCTCCACGCCATCAATACCTGCTGTTTTAGCTATATAAGCTCCGAACACAAATTTACGAACTAACTCTTCTACCTCTTCAGTAGACAGCTCCCGGGGCATTTCCCCAATCGCTGAAGACATCACTGCGCTAGGAGCAACAATTTGTTTGCCTCCAATAAGCCGTCCGTGATTTTGCCGGCCCGGATGCTGGAGCTGAAGGAATATTTTGCTGTCATGACGATGCACAGCTCTTGCCAGTTTCTCCAGACGCGGCACAAACAGCAAGTCACTTGCATTCAGCTGGTTCGGTGTACCTACTCCGGTCTCATTATCCACACGCGTAATTTCCGTAATGATTAGACCACAGCCACCCGCGGCACGCTCCTCATAAAAAGCAATCATTTCATCCGACGCTTCACCACTGGCCGCGGCCAGTGACGTTCCCATAGCCGGCAATACAATTCTATTCTTAAGTTCAAGGCGTCCAATTTTACCTGCTGCAAACAGTTTTTCATATTTCATCTGCTTAGCACCTCCACCTTTAGTTTAAGGCGTCCAATACTTTGTGAATATATTTACAAGCACCAAAAATCACTTCTTTATAGTGCATATTGCACTATTATTGAAACAGGGGGCGATATGAATGGATGTTTCCTTAAATGAGCAAGTATCAGGTAAAATCGAAATGGAGCATTATACCGCATCTTTGTTTACTGCATACATTTCAGGTGCAGGCCTTTCAGCTATCGTACAGACAGCTGCCGAGCTACTGCAGAATCCCGTCATTGTATTTGATTGCAGCTTCAAAATTGTAGCTCACTCTGACCTTTCCGATATCGACGATTACATATGGAGTGATAATATCCGCAAAGGTTATTGCTCTTACGACTTCATTGCGGCCGTGAGCAAAATGAACAGTGTCCAGCGTGGGAAACAAAGCGATGAATCTTATGAGGTAACCTGCGAGGAAACGTCAAACTCCAAACTGATCTCCAAAATAAAAGTAGCCGGCAAACAAATCGGCAATGTATTGCTTCTTGGATGCAAAAATCCTTTTCGCGCCAGAGATAACGAGCTACTGTCCATCACCGCTACCATACTTGCCGAAGAGATGGGCAAAAACAGCTACTATCGCAACGCCAAAAATATAAAAGTTGAAGATTTTATCTGCGCTCTGCTAGAGGAACAGCTTCAGGACAACCGGATTATTCAAGATAGAATGCGGAGTGCAGGACTAAAGTTCGGGAATCAGCTGCTTGTGCTGCTGTTCGATCTTACCTGGTATGAGGGTTCAGGCCGTTATGATGATTATTTAAGAGAACGTTTGCAACAGCTTTTTCCGGGCAGTCCCTCCACTTATTATGACGGGCAGATTGTAATGATCCATGATGGAAATCTCTCCAAAGAGCTTGTAAATAAGCAGCTGCAGGAATTTCTAGCCCAAACCGGCATCTCGCTTGGCATCAGCAATATGTTCACTAATCTTATGCAATGTAGGAGACACTATCTTCACTCCCGAAACGCTATTCGGATCGGTTCCATTCTCAGCCCGCAGCAGCAGCTGACTTACTATTCAGATATCCAGCTCTATGAGATGCTCTCTGCTGATGTTGTGTTTAACGAGGATAATAACTACTACCATCCAGAGCTGCTCAAGCTTCAAGAATACGATACTGTGCACCAGTCCAATCTATATCATACCTTTTACGTTTATCTCAAAAATAACCGGAACATGCAGATTACCTCAGACGAGCTGTACATTCACCGGAATACACTCAGATATAAGCTCGATCTTATTAGCAGACTGCTGGACACCGACTTTACCGATTCTGAAAAAATGCTGGCGTACTATGTCTCTTACAAGGTCGCTGCTTTTTGTGAAAAAGCTAGGGAGCAGACCCGTACGCCGCAACGTTAATGTTAGAAGCTACTATAAACGCACAAACAGCCCCCGTTCTTATCCCAAGAACGGGGGCTGTGCTGTGAAGTAGAACTGTATATGATATTACAATCCGTAAAAAGCTTGCAGCTGACGCACGATTTCATCCTTGTCATGATCCACTACGGTTTGATGTTGTGGCATCTCGAACAATGCTTTAATCTGTGCCGGGAATTCCTGCTTAATATCGATCAAAGTAATTGCCTCATCGAACTTAGCTGGATGTGCAGTCGCAAAGGTAATGCCAATCTCATCCGGGCCATTAAACGCTTCGTAAGCCGCGATTCCACATGCTGTATGCGGATCAAGCAGGTAGCCGTATTCTTTTTGATACTTAGCGATCGTATTCAAGCATTGATCATTCTTCACACCCAGCGCTGCAAAATCCTTCTGCACCTGCTGAAGCGCCTCGCCTTCAACCGTAATCTTGCCTTCGATTTGCAGCTTGGACATATACGCGGATAACTTCTCAGAATCCTCGCCTACCAGATAATACAGATACCGTTCGAAATTACTGGCCACTTGGATATCCATCGAAGGGCTGTAAGTGCTTGTGAAATTACCTGGTTTGTATTCGCCAGTATTCACAAAACGCTCCAAAATATTATTTTCATTTGTAGCAATGATTAGCTTGTTAATAGGAAGTCCCATTTGCTTAGCCAAATAGCCCGAGAAAATATTACCGAAGTTGCCGGAAGGCACGCTGATATTAATCTTCTTCTCGTTGCTGCCATCGACATGCAGGAATGCATAGAAATAATAAACAGTCTGCGCCAGAATCCGCACAAAGTTAATGGAATTGATTGCACGCAGATGATACCGACCTTTAAAGTCCAGATCTGCGAACAGATCCTTAATCACCTTCTGGCAATCATCAAAGTTACCATGAACAGACAAATTCAGTACATTGCTGTCGTCCACCGTAGTCATCTGCAGCTCCTGTACTTTACTTACCCTGCCATGTGGATGGAGAATACAGATCTTGATGCCTTCTTTGCCGCGTACACCTTGAATGGCCGCCGCTCCAGTGTCCCCAGAGGTTGCACCGAGGATGTGGATAATTTTGTTTTGTTTTTTGGAAATATATGAATACAGCTCACCCATAAACTGCAGCGCTACATCCTTAAAAGCAAAAGTAGGCCCATGGAACAATTCAAGTACATATAAAGAATCATCCACTTGGTGTATAGGTGTTACTTCAGGTGTGCGGAAATTGGCATAACTGGTGTTGACCATTTCCTGCAAATCCTCGTAAGGAATCTCATCATTGGTGTAATAGGCAACAATCTTCAGGAACAACTCCTGATAGCTAAGACTTCTCCACTCTTCCAACGTTGCTGCTGAAACCACTGGAATCTCGGATGGAACCATCAGCCCACCGTCGTCCGCAAGTCCCATCAACACCGTATCAATAAAACCTTTAGGTTCCACATTACCTCTTGTGCTTATAAACTTCATGCTCATCCTCCTGAACCCCTCGTTAATATATGACAAGAATATATGATAAGAAGAAACAACGTTGTCGTTCTATATAGAAGACAACTGTTTCTCGCAGAAATATAAGGCTATTATAGTTGCACCACTTATAAGTTCTTATAATTAACTATAAGTTTCACCCTAAACGTTATCCTTAAGCTAGTTAGGGATGATAAAGCTATTTCTGCTTGTTTTCCCTATATACTACCACGTTTACGCGCTAAAGTCCGTTAATTCTTTGTCTTATTTTGCAGCTCTCTCCAGACTGTTTTGTTGCTGTATTGCCGTTCTGTACTAACATCCTTGCCGAACCATTCCGGCTCTTTAAAGCTTTCCGCTTCCTCCAGAGATTCAAATTCAACCTCCAATACGGACAATTTCAGCTGGGAATATACGTCGATCTCAACCGTTGTGCCATTCCACACCGCTGTAATTCGCTCTTTGACCAAAGCTACCGCATTTACAGCTTCAATCATCTGATTATATAAACCCTCTGAGATAAAATATTCGATCTCTTCGCGTTTGATCCCTTTGCCATCCTTAAACGTATGCGTGTAGGTTACCTCACCTGAGTCCAGATCCGTAATTTTACGCACACGAAGCTCTTGCCCTCCATCTATCGCCAGATATGTCTGATCGATACTATGACGGGTAACAATCTTCAATTCTCCCTTTTGAATCAGCTGCTCCGGAAATTCCGGCAGCAGAAACTTGCGTTCGATCTCCAAAGCCATGATGTTTCGCTCCTCTTTGTGTCATATATTTTTATATTAATAATCATCATAGGGGTGTGACAAACCCAAGTCAATGTGGATTATAGGGAAATAGGACATGCTCTAGCTTAAAAAGGCTACCGTGGCGCTTATTGTGGGATTTATGGAGGTTGTGGAAAGATGAGGCTCACCATAGATTACTGGAAACTACGGATAATTAGCGAGTCAGCCGGCGATCATTGGGAAGCGCCATTTGATTAGTTGGTCACGCGATACTGGTCGTACTCACTCATTCGAATAGTTGGTCACGCTCCACTGGTCGTGCTCACCCATTCGATTAGTTGGTCACGCGATACTGGTCGTGCTCACCTATATACCTACGGACCGTATAGCCACTATTTGCGAAAAAAGCACATATTTGAGATGC
>NZ_JBBODA010000051.1:0-30114 GCF_038002705.1 Paenibacillus sp. FSL H7-0716 | reverse complement strand
TTAAGGTAGATGGGGTATTTTTCATACTGACATTTTAGAACGTAGGTCTGAACATTAGGTGGAGATTTTAACATTTATGTTCTTTTCGCTTCGAAGAAATGGGTGTTATCAGCAAATTCATGAGGCTGGGTTTAATACCATATATATTGGGCATAACCCTTTACAGTATACCCACCAGGCAGAATTCCATGTAATCTGATTCTATAATCTCCTGTTTCAAACCCGCCTGGGAAAAGAACAGTCCAGGCACCATCCGAAGGGGCAGCAGCAGTCAATAAACTTTTCCATGTACAAACAATTGATCCTGATTTATCACATTTTTCTAAAGAAACCTTAAATACACCATCATTAGAATCATAAGTGCTTGTACTTGTAAGATTAACTGTGATATTGGTATTGGGATTATAGACATGGAATGTAGGGGTATAAAAGTTACTAGAAAATTCATAACTGAAGGTATCCTGAGATAAAGGTGAAATGTCAGCTGGAGGAGAACTTGTATTTACAACTGCGGTAACATCATCAGTTACGGGTGCGATATCTTCAGCTGCGGATGAATGAGATGGTAATAAAATCACAAAAAATAATACTGTCATTAGTACTAAACTTAGTTTATTCTTCATTTTACACTCTCCCCAAAATGTTATTTTATTCTATTTTATTATAAAATATTACATTTATTTGTATATAGGTATAATTGATCATAAAATAATGTAAATTATTGTTGAATTTAGATTTTTTACGTCTTGATTATTTAGTATCACCTACAGAATAAAACTTGTGCATTAAATTTCTTGTTATTGCTAACTATAGATAAAGAAGAGGTGATCAAATTGAAATTCAAAATGAAATTACTTGTGATTCTGTCGACTTTGTTCCTAACTATGAGTGTAGGTCGAATTTGTTTAGCTACGCCAGGAGATCATATTGAAGATCCAGTAAAAGACATACGAACATACACATTATCTATCCTCTTTGAAGAAATCAATAGCTCTATATCAAAACAATTTGGTTCGGATTGGGGTTTCTTTCCTAAAAAAGTTTGTGAGATAAATGGTAAGAGTCTTACTGTTGAGGGGAATCTTTTCAAAGACAATCAAACCAAAAAAATTAGAGTTGATTTAGAAAAGGAAAATTCAAGGTATAAGGTTATTCGGGTTTCGGAAATTTAGTGGAATATGTTAATGATTACTCTGTAGTCAACATGCGAATAAGTTATAGGTGAATTTTAAAGGATTATAAAAATTTCCCACCAACCTTAAGTGGTCGGTGGGATGTTCGAAATCTTTAAATTACATTAACAGTAGATCGTTTGCAAACGGTTTCGAAAAGAATATAATATCTTAATAAGATTCGGAAGGACGCCCATCAAACTAGACGGGGCATTTTTGACTTAAGGAGCGATGAAATGAAAAATCAACTCCTATTTTTTGGAATTTGCTTTACAGTGGCCACGGTTGTTATAAATCTGTTCATATTATTAAAGTACAATGTTCCACATGTTCAGCAATGGTATTGCTGGTCAATTGTGTCATTATGCGGTACGCTCATATATAACGGGGGCTACTACTATTTAAAGAAGAGAAAAGGCGTTTGTGTGATTAACGTCGGAGTAATTATTCTAGGAGTATTAGTGTTTATATTTTTATTTTAGAAGTGATTGTTTGAGTACTACATACATAGAGAAGCACAACTTTCTAACGAAGAGCTGACTTTGGGCAATGGCATTTATCTAGAACTTTAAAACAAATATGATTGAAAAATTCTTGGGTTAGAGTCCATATTAGAAGGCTATACGTAAGAATCTATCGAGATAGCTACCGCTCGAGGCATCCAACTATGATTTTAGTTTAGAGTAAAGACAAGAATACTCCGTCAACCTTCGCATTGAGTGTCCAGTTTTATTCTATGGCTTGAATATATAGTTTTGATACAGAAAAAATTTGTATGCATAGAAAGAAGATAGGCTGGGAATATATATACAATAACGTTCGCTTGAAAGGAAGAGGTAATTATGAGTAATGAACTTCTCAAACTCAATGCCTTTCTTAGTTGGTCCATAATGATTTCATTTGGATTCTTATTTGCTTTAACAGGAAAACCAACATATTTGCTTGCTGTAGTATTCAATGCTATTGTGATCTTCTTGTTTTCTAACGAAGGGGATAGACAAAAAGGTTCATGATCATCAAGAACCCAGTTGTTTTGTTTACATAGGATATAAGTAACCCCTTTTTAAGACTCCTTCACCTTTAAACTCGCCTGAGTATAGGCGAGTTTTTTAATCTTTATAAAAGATATTTGTAATTAAATGATGGAGAATTATTTATTTTTTTTAATCCCAATAGATTAATATGTATTCGCTTGATTCAAGAACGTATGTTTGGTTATAATACAAACAAACGTTCTTATTTTTGGGGGTTATCAGCGTGCATATTCGGATTGGTCAAACCGTTGAAATTGTTTACTTAGATAAAGTCGGCAAGATCACTCAGCGTAAGATTGAGGTAAAAGGTATAAAGGACGGAAAAATCCGTGCAACATGCTTAAATACAGGAGCGCCAAGAGTGTTTCTAATGGTAAATATATTAGCTTGGCAGCCAAGTGATAAAGGAGCAATTGCATGAAGCCATTAACAGATAAAGAAAAAGAAATACTCAGATCATTAATTAAGATGATCGAAATCAATCGCTATCCACCAACGTTACGTGAACTTGCCAAGGAGGTAGGATTGTCATCTACAGCGGTAATACATGCGCATATGGAGCGTTTAGAGATTAAGGGGTACATACAGAGAGGTAAGAACATGCCGCGAGCGTTGAGAGTCATTAGGGGAGTCGACGGAGACAATGAAATCACAACAGCGTAAGAAACTTGAGGGTGATGGTCTTTGGGAGGGAAGTCGGATGATAATGCTGAGCATAAAAATAGGATTCTGGACGATTCGTTGAAAAAAAGAGGTGCGATCAAAGCCTGATTTAGATCCCCGAGCATTAGTGGAGATCTCACAGGTGTTAGCTCAATCATTAGAAGATTGCAGTCCCATCACATTAACGGTGTTTAATGTGATCGAGGATATACAAATACATGGCATAGTGATGAGGGTAGACTGTCAATTAGGATAGATTAAATTTCTCCATGATGATGACTGGGAATGGATAATGATAGACGATGTAATTGGAGCTATTACATAATAAAGCCTCAGGGTTTCCTCTGAGGCTTCTGCTTATTTAAGAATATACTTACCTGAACCCTTATATTTATTAGTTTTTGTATCCCAAGTAAAAGTTCCTGAAACTATATCCCATCCTCCGTTTTGCCGATATTTTTTCCATACTTGACGTATTTCACCGTTCTTTTCGAAGTCTACTCCGATGTCTGCAATGAAATGAAGTTTTTGTACTAGAGTACCGTTTTCGAGTCGGTATACATACACCACGGTAGAAGGTGGTGTATCCACTACAATTGCGACATGTTTTTCTTTGCTGGAAGCTGGAAGAACCTTAATCTCCAAATCTTCTTCCTCATAAGCTACACCTGTATTAATTAGAACTAAAACATCTTTGGAATTTAGGAAGAATAGGTTCCCTGAGTCTGTTAAAATAATGGATTCATTTTTCTTGTCGTTGTTTAGATCTACTGTTTTTAATGAGAGGATCTTTTCATTAGGATATTTCTTGATTACAATATCTTTTGCGTGTTGGGTGGGAGATTGAGCGCTTACTGGGATTATCAATGAGTTCAACAAAAGAAAGAACCCAAGGAATGTCGTTAACGTTTTCATTTTAAAACAGCTCCTACATATAATTGTATTTTTACATTCCTCTAGTTAGTGATTATACTGGAGGGGCTTAGTCGTCGATGACGGTGACATTGAGTGCTGGAAGAATTATTAAAATTCATTAAAATGACTAGGTGAATCATGTATTGGTAAAATACCTATCAGGATTCAACAAAGTATAAGATGTAGTAGGTGCAAGTATACAGAGAAGCCCTAGGTTTCCCCAGGGCTATTTTTATTGAACTTTTTGAATAGTAGACACCGTTAGTAAGATGGCATTAGTTGTGCCTCCACCTACGTTAGCAAAAGAATAGGCTGCAGTAGGAACACCCTTAAATGTAACGTAATCACCATCAAGGATATCTCCAGTAGAATTTAGATAAATACCCATAATGGAATCTCCATTATCGTTCATGATATGTATAGCCGCGAGAGTTCCAAAGTCTGTTTCTTCCTCTGAAATTTGAACCACTTCCCCAGATACTTCGATCATCTTTGCATAGTAAGGTGAGATGTTTTTAAATAAATGACGAGAGGTAATAGTTGGATCAACTTCAGCAGCTGCTTTACTTTTAGTTTCTGCGCTAACAGCAGGAAATAGATCAAAGTTACTCACCAAGTATTCACGAGTCCTATCATCTAATTCGGATGCGCCTTCTGTGAGGTTGGTGACAACCTGAGTCATGACGAGAGCTGCCTGTGATTTCTTAGCAGCTTCTTCAGCCTCTGCTTTAGCCTTAGCATCAGCCTCTGCTTGGGCTTTTTCTTCTGCTTCCTTAGCAGCCTTCTTTTCAGCTGCTGCTTTCACTTTTGCTTCTTCTTTGGCTTTCTTTTCAGCTTCTTTTGTAGTATCTTCTGCTGTTGTATTTTTAGAGTCTTGATTTGCGCTAACTGTTTTTGCTTCTCCATTAGTATTTGCAGAAGTTGGTGTTTCAGCAGCTGTTTCGGCGTCATTAGATGAATCAACTGATACAGCAATTATAAAAATTGCAAAGCACGCCAAGGCTGATAAGAATAACTTTTTCGTTTTTTTCTTCTTAATTAAATAAATCAATCCCATTACAACCAAAACAACACTTGCTAAAAAACTTAATAACCCCACTGTCATCCACATTTTCTATATCCTCCTAAAAAATGATAATTATCGCCACGGAATAGTCTATCAGAATCAGGTAATTATTACTATGTATTTTCATGGAATAACATCTAAACTAGGGGTTTGGTATTGATCTAGAATAGATAGTGTGAATATAGTGACATTATATAAAAAATCGTATGACATTGTGATGTGAACGGATCGACAACCATTATAAATTGTATTTAGACTTCTTAGAGGAAGACCAGAACTGATATGGTTGGGAAAATTGAACAATATAGATATTAAAATACCCCGGGTGTCCTCGGGGTATTTTAATTGGTTTTAAACCAGGCACCGCCTGTACCGTCTTATTAACGAGTATAACTTATAACTGGCAAGAGAAATATTTCTATGTTGTTGAAAGGATTAGTTATTGAATCATTCCCATTTCACGGAGCCTATTTTTAATGTTTTTTAACCGAACTTCCTTTTCATTTGTTTCTTCAAGCTTTAATGAATCTACGTGTGTTTCTTTATATTTTCCAATGATTTTCTTTAAGGTTAATTCCCCGATATCTTTTTCAGTGTGTATTGTTATCGTTGGGGGGATTTTGTGATTTTCTATTATCTTGGGATCTGCAGAAATCCGTTCTAGTAAATTAAGTAGAAGTACTTGCTTTTTAGCACCTATTCTCCGTGCCTGATATATTTCTTTCCGAGTACAGTTTAATAAACGATCAAGATCTAAATGACCTTGGATGTATAGAGCATTTATAAGCCCCGTTAAATTGTGTCCTCGTTCTTCTTCATGAGCCACGGTTTTTAAACAATCGATATCCATATAATAAAGATGTGCTGGAAGTGGAAAGTAGTGTCTTAATACTGTGTTTTCATCAATGATGTTTTCCATGATGATTTACCTCCATTAGAATATAGGGACACTATAACAGGTTTACTGTTATGGTGAAAGTTGTATTGATTTTTTGTTTTATAAGCTTTTACAGGTTTTCGCGATAACTAATATTATGAGCAGACTTCTCTTCACGAACCGCCTTGCGAATTATATCTTTAACTTTATGAGCATCTTGAATGTCTTCGAATATAACTGAAGAATTAGAAATGTCATCGGAGAATACTGTGACTGACCCTACACCAATCAATTTATCTTTGAGAGACTGTTTTACGGATAAATCCCGTACTCGAAGAAGTTCAACTTCCTCAATATTTTTCCCAATGAGACCGGACTCTATGATTATCCGCTGAGTCGTGATTTTGTAGGTCGTATTGTTAAGAATACCGAGTTTTGCTTTTTCCTTTAATCGATCCGAGATACCAGCAGGTTTGCCTTCCCATAAAACTAATTCTTCGCTATTAGACATAAACTAATCCTCCTAAGGCTTTATAAAGATTAGTCTATCAAAACGAGGAAAAACTTACTATATTATTCTGTGAGTGAAGCCTCTTTATATCTTTACTTCTTCCCATCCTGGTGGTAATGGATTCTCAGGTGCTGTTTCTAGATATGCTGGCAGCACACTAATAAGTAACGGCTCATCAATATCTAGCAAGACAGTTTGTGTTCCTTTAGCTATAACAATACCGATCTTATTGATATGGAAACCGTTTTTGATACGGACCCGAACGCCAAGTTTTAACTCTTCGATTTTCACTTCTTCCATCCCCTAAGGTTGATTTTCCTTACTTCGTACTATTAAATATCGTTGTTATATGAATATGGTCTTAACTGTTAAAGTTTGTATTTAATTACCGATAGTCATTTCGACATATAGCGACAGTAATTTGACATTAAAGATATTACAATGCACGTAAGATCATTTACGAACCTATAGGTTCGTTTTTTATCCGAGGGAGTGCGACCAAAGTCGCCCTGCCTGTTCAATCTTTCTCAACGACCTTCCAAGTATATAATGCCTCCATAGGAACGCCTAGAATTAACGAAGCAGTATGCATGGCCTCAACACTCATAGGTTTACTATTGTCGCACCAATAATAAACCATACGTGAAGACCAACCGCTTCGGCGGGCAAATTCTGCAGGAGTCATTTCTTGGCTGTTCAGAATAGATTGCAGCAGACAGTTCCCACGGAAGGATCTGATCACTGCGGTAAGCCCCTTCGATTAAGTTGATGATTTCGAAGGAATTATAACACACTATACATCATGAGGTGAGGAAATGAGACGAATTGATTTGAACGATTTATCATTCGCTGCAAAATTAAAATCGGACTTAATGATACTACTCTGGGATCTTGAAAAGGAAAGTTTGCCTCAACAAGAAAATTTTATAGACGAGTTTCGTTCTGTTATTGGTGAATTTATTGAGTTTGAAAGCATTCTACAAGAATCCTTTAAACCAAATTCCTACAATTAGGAATATATAGGATATTGAAATAGGAACATAGGTTCGTGTATAATCCAATTATCATACATGAAAGGGTGATACTCATGGCAGCCGTTCCTAAGCCGTCAAAAAGCAAACAGACTGAAAATATCCGCCCAAAACTCGATGAGTTTACGCAAGAAGAGATTGCAGAAAAATTAAGAGAAGCACAGGAAAGTCACAAACCAATCTTTATCTCCGCTTGGAGACGTGAACCATTCAAAGGAGAAGTCATTGAATTAGATGGCCAGACACAACGCATACATATTCGAAGGGGATACGATGACACCGTTAAAATACCGTTTAAAGATATTCTTAAAGTGGATGACCCGGGGGAATAATCCCGGGTCTTTACTTTGTGGACTTTCCCACATCTTTCCCACAATAATTAAAAATCAGATACTTTTTTTGATGTAAACAATGTACACACTGGAATTAAAAACCGCGTCACTATGCTAATAAAATAATTAATGTAATCGCCGGACAACAGTGCCATAATGCAGGTGATTATGGAAAATATAGCGGTCCCGGAGCGAAAGCTACCGCGGATATGCTGCTTGCATATGAATTATATCCCTCGGCTTTTGTAAGCGCTATCCCTTTGCCTGAAAGTGATGGATCTACGCCAGATGTGCTGCTGGAATGCAAGGTGGAGCTCGATTGGTTGTTTAAAATGCAAGACTCTGCAACAGGTGGCGTATACCATAAACTGACTACGCTAAGCTTTCCTGGTCTGGATGTTATGCCTGAGGACGATACAGCAGACCTGTACTTCTCACCAATATCTGCTACTGCAACTGGGGATTTTGCTGGTGTTATGGCTATGGCTGCAAGAGTGTACGAGCCTTTTGATGCTGCTTATGCGCGGAAATGTCTGGATGCTGCGGGGGCAGCATGGGAATGGCTTGTTCAGCATCCCGATGCACCGGGATTTACGAATCCTCCTGAGATCAGCACTGGAGAATACGGAGATGGGGTCGATAAGGACGAGCGGTATTGGGCAGCGGCAGAGCTGTATCGTACGACAGGGAAAGAGGAATATCATCAAGCAGTTCTACAGCTAGCACAGCTGGTTTTTCCAAAATACAGTTTAGGCTGGGGCGATATGGGGGGCTATGGCACGATTGCTTATCTGTTAAATGGTGAGGAGCTAGCAGACCGTGCTTTATATGCCTCGTTAAAAGAAGGGCTTGTTGCTGAGGCGCAACGATTAGCGGAGCAGAGTCGTGAGGAGGGCTATAGGATCTCCTTAAAAGAGGAGGACTATATCTGGGGCAGCAATATGCTAGTAATGAACAATGCAATGCTGCTGCTGGCGGCTGAATATTTTAGTGGAAACTCCGGTTTTGCGGACTGTGCCTTAGATCATCTACATTATCTGATGGGGCGTAACGTACTGGATATCAGCTATGTTACAGGGTTTGGGGATCATGCCGTGATGAATCCGCATCATCGCCCTTCTGTTGGTGACCATGTGGCTGATCCGGTGCCAGGATTGGTGTCAGGGGGGCCAGATCGTGGGCTGCATGATGAATATGTAGTTGAGCATTTACAGGGAATACCAGCTGCGCAGTGCTTTGTCGATCATGAGCTTAGCTATTCTACGAATGAAGTGACGATCTATTGGAATTCACCTGCGGTGTTTGTTGTGGCCCGGTTTAATCAATAAAAAGCAATAGTTCGATTAGGGAAAGGCGTCCTGAAACTGGATGTCTTTCTCTTTTTTATAGCTGAAATGCTATAATACTAGACGGTATGATATTTTAGTAGGATGGTATTAGGAGGTAGGGGATTGAGTAGTATTTTTGAAATTCAAAGTCTTGCAAAACTTAACTGGAAAAGTAACGACCACACTTCGAAATATCTTTTCTCGGAAATCTCCGCAGACATAGCTGAATCGGACCGCATCGCACTGATTGGTGCTTCTGGCCAAGGGAAAAGTACACTCCTTAGAATTCTGGCTCTCTTGGATGCTCCGGATGAGGGAGATATGTTGGTAAATGGGACTTCATATAAAAGTATGGATGCGAGATTATGGAGGATGAAAATAGGGTTTGTAGCACAACAAGCGGTCATGCTGTCTGGCAGTGTGGAGGATAATTTAAGAACTGTCAGCAGACTGCATGACAAACCTTATGATCTTAAATTAGTGCAGCGACTAATTGGGCAATTGGGGCTGGAACATTTGGATTTAAGTAAAAAAGCGGCAGATTGTTCGGGTGGTGAAAAGCAGCGGATTTCTTTAATTCGATCCTTGCTGCTCCGACCTACGGTATTATTGCTCGATGAAATCACCGCTTCGCTCGATGTCAACAGCACTCAAATGGTTGAGAAGCTACTAGAGGATTGGCATAAGGAAGAAGGGACTTCGATGATTTGGGTTACTCATGATCTTAAGCAGGCGAGCAGAATAAGCACAACTACATGGTTTATGGGAAAAGGCAGGTTGGAACAGCATGTGAGCGAGTCATTTTTTGCTGAATCTGCGGAAGATTTGGCTAAAAGATTCGTTCGGCCTTCGGAAGGAGCGTCGTTGTTATGAGTTATACAGCACTAAGCTTCACGCTTCTGTTTGTATTAGGGACGATGTTGGTCTCCGTGTGGCAAAAGCTCGGACTGGAAAAAGATATCATTGTAGGCACAGTGCGGTCGGCCATTCAATTGCTTGCAGTCGGGTATGTGCTGCAATTTATTTTTAAATCGGATCAGATCATTTATGTAATTGTGATAATTCTCTTCATGATCAGTGTAGCCGCATGGAATGCAGCCAAAAGAGGCAAAGGCTTGCGCGGATTAGTCTGGAGAATTGGACTGGCTATTGCTACTATGGAACTGCTCATGATGGGCATTCTGCTCAGCTTACATATCATTGAGGCTACGCCACAATATATCATTCCGATTAGCGGCATGACCATTGGCAGTGCTATGGTGGTTTCAGGGTTGTTCATTAACCATATCAAGCATGAAATTCAGCAGAGCAAAGGGGAGATTGAAACGTTGTTGTCTCTTGGCGCAACGGTCCCACAGGCAATCCAGGAAGTTAGAAAAAGATCTGTAAAATTCAGCATGATTCCTACCATCGACGGTATGAAGACGGTTGGGCTTGTCCAACTCCCTGGAATGATGACCGGAATGATCATCGCGGGCGCAGATCCTGTAGTAGCTGTTCGTTATCAGATATTAATTGTGTTCTCGTTCACTGCCTCTGCTGCCATAACGAGTATGCTGCTCAGTGTACTGAGCTACAGACTCTTTTTCACGCCGGATCTAAGGCTCAAGCAAATAGTGGAGCAAGGCTAAGACTATTTCTCACAAGCGATTCCGTCTTTGTCACGGTCGCTTTTTTTATTGGCATTATAGAGTTCTTTTGATACGTAGGGTTTGTATTTCGTTTTGCCGCCTTTGTTCTTGGTTGAGCTGGAAATGGCTACTCCACCTTTGTAATCTTTGTTTAGCTCCGTGCAGTTTTTGTAGGTTTTGACCTTGGATTCTGCGCTTGCTGTATTCAAGGTAGCGACGGATAGACTGAGCAGCAGGCCTGCTGTTAGACAAATGTTTAAGATTTTTTTCATGGGAACATCTCCTATAAAAATCTAATGGAATTGATGATTGTATACTATCGTTGTATTTTATATTACCAGTTTAATTCATTGAGGTATACATTATTGGTGGATTTGGAAACCGTGTACATATTTATGAGTGAAGTGGGGGAATAATTAGATTCAATTCACATGTAGTTAACAGGCTATGAATGAGGTGATTCTAATTAACAAAAAGAAAATGGCGACTGCCCTAATTGCAGGATTGTTGCTTCTGCCGGGAATGGCCATGGGTGCATCAGCCCCCGTTACTATGACTCACGTTAATGGAGAACTGCTATCGGCTATGCCCAAGCGAGCTCCGGAGTCTAGGCGCATTATATTACCTTCTGCAATTCAAGCATCAGAGCTTTACGGGTTCGGATTGCAGCATCGTAATGCCTCAATTCAATATTCGATCTTCTCCAAAGACTTCAAAAAGATTATGTATCCGCGGTTTGTCGAACTAAACTGGGTGACGGGTGTCTCTAGCCCTTGGATCACGAACTACGAGGTCACTAAAGAAACGATAATTAACAAGAATTCAGAGGTCATAGAAATGCGTCTGGATACTGCGACTTCAAGTGGACCAGCACCTTCTATACTTTTGACAATCTCACTTGTGCAAGAGAAGAATAGCTGGGTAATTACCGGAGTGACATCGGACCCCGAGCTGCCGCGTGGCGGATTGCCCAGGAAGTAGGTTGGTTATGTATAGGAAAAAGAGCAAGCGTAGTAGGGGGTTCCCATACGCTTGCTCTTTTTTTGATTCGAAAGCACAATCGTTTAGTTCACGCAGCCTGTGTCTCCACAAATGATCAGTGACAATGTTCAGCTCAGAGTGACAGTACCAACTCAAAGTAGCAAGACTATCTGAGAGTGACAGTGGCATGGCTAACTCAGCGTGGCAATGTTCAGCTCAGCGTGGCAATGTTCAGCTCAGAGTGGCAAGGCTAACTCAGGGTGGCAGTGCAGCTCAAAGTGGCAAGGCTAACTCAGCGTCACAAATCATCAGGGACAATGTTCAGCCTAGAGTGATAATACCTGCTCAGCGTCACAAATCATCAGCTTACGTTGGTGATTACTTAAGAGACCTCACTTCACAGATCGTTACGGACTGTATTGCAGCTATTTAGGCATTATGGTCGTTCTGGCGAGAGTTTCGGACTGTATGGCTCTTATTCCCCTCAAATCACGCATTATAGGAGGACATTTGGGTGAATAGCTGCATCTGAGTCCGATAGCATGACTAAATCGCCGAAATTATGAAAATAAGAGCTCCTCGGTCCGAACACCGCCAAACTCTAGTGTATTTAAAGTCGCAATGTTCAGTTCAGCGTGATAATACCTGCTCAGCGTCACAAATCATCAGCTTACGTTGGTAATTACTTAAGAGACCTCACTTCACAGATCGTTACGGACTGTATTGCAGCTATTTAGGCATTATGGTCGTTCTGGCGAGAGTTTCGGACTGTATGGATCTTATTCCCCTCAAATCACGCATTATAGGAGGACATTTGGGTGAATAGCTGCATCTGAGTCCGATAGCATGACTAAATCGCCGAAATTATGAAAATAAGAGCTCCTCGGTCCGAACACCGCCAAACTCTAGTGTATTTAGAGTGACAATGTTCAGTTCAGCGTGATAATACCTGCTCAGCGTCACAAATCATCAGCTTACGTTGGTAATTACTTAAGAGACCTCACTTCACAGATCGTTACGGACTGTATTGCAGCTATTTTGGCATTATAGTCGTTCTGGCGAGAGTTTCGGACTGTATGGCTCTTATTCCCCTAAAATCACGCATTATAGGAGTACATTTGGGTGAATAGCTGCATCTGAGTCCGATAGCATGACTAAATCGCCGAAATTATGAAAATAAGAGCTACTCGGTCCGAACACCGCCAAACTCTAGTGTATTTAAAGTCGCAAAGTTCAGCTCAGAGTCACATAGCCCAGCTCAGCTCGCCCCAGCTCAACGCAAAAACCCCAGCTCAAGCCACAACAGCTACTAGACTATCCAGCTGTTTAGCGACTAATCTCTTCCCGCCTTCACCATCAATTCCGCCAGCATTTTGGGTTCGGTTCGAACGGTGGTCATGTGATCTCCTTTGCCCTCGATGAAGCGGAAAACGCCTAAATGACTGGATTGTGTAGGATGGAATCCGTACGGACCTTGCGGTATCGCGGTGTCCTCCGTTAGATAAAGATAACTTTTGGGAATCTGGAGACTGTAAAATTTCTTGAGATCAAGCTTTTCGAAAAGTGGACTTGCTGGCTCAGGAGGAGCTTGTTTGTAAAAAGCTTGCGCTTCCGCAAGACTGGCGGTGTTGACGAATGTATCCCGGAAAAGAGGGAAAGGGAGCGTTATGGTGTTATTGCCGGAATTATCTCTCAGCTGTTCAAAGTACTTCAGCGAATCAGCTGGAAATTGGTCCGCCACACTTTGCCCATCCAGCGGTGCGAAGGCGTCGAAGAATACCAGACGTTTAATTCGATCCGGTACTTGCTGAGAGACGGTTTGGATCACCGAACCACCAAAGCTATGTCCGAGCAGAATAATATCCTTTAAGTCTTTTTGCTTGATATAGTCGACAACAGATTGTGTGATTTGCGCATGCGTTACATTATTGTTTTTGTTCCCGCCATGTCCGGCATATTCCGGAGTATAGACGGTGTGTCCTAAGCTGCGAAGTGCGGCGGCCGTTTGATCCCAAAAACCAGCAGTAGCCCAAGACCCATGAACTAGAACAAATGTAAGAGGCGCTTGTTTCGCTGCTGTTTTGTTATTGGCGGCCTCAACCGTGGAGCTGAGATTCATAGGCTGGAAACCCATAATTGTAAAGACAGTGATACATAACGCTAACACTATTTTTGTGCGAATCGATTTCATACTGTGCCTCCTATGTGGGGTGAGAGTGTAGTACTTAGAGGATGCCCCGTTTAGAAAAGAAAGATGAATTTTTATCAGGAGTAGTGAATCTCCGCACCTAGGCATAGGCAAACGCATATCTTGTTTTTAGGGAAAGCAAAAATTTATAGCAACAGAAAGGTAGGAAAAAAAGTGACTTCATACATGGACTATACGTCCCCCAATACAGAGTTTACTTTTGATGTGAACACTAATACACTTTTTAAAAAAGATGCCAACAACTTCATTAACTTGCTGTCGGTTAAACAATTGAATACGCTCGAGAACATATCGCTGCTGGATATTTTTCTTAGCAAATCAAATGTGGTTGAACCTCATTATCATCAAAATGCTGCAGAGCTTGTATATTGTATCTGCGGTTCAGCGGTAGTGTCTTTAATCAATCCGTTCACAAATGAACTTCTGCATTTTCCGATTTGTCCGGGTCAAGTGGCAAATGTGCCGCAAGGTTGGTGGCATTATGAGATAGCTACTGTCGATAATACACATCTGCTCGCGATTTTTGACGCACCTATTCCTGAGGTTATCTTAGGTTCGGATATTCTTAGCAAAACCCCGGCTAATGTATTAGCCCATACTTACTGCTTAAATGAAGCTAAGGTAAAAGAAGCTTTAGCTCCAATCAAGCCTGGAACCTTCATCGGCCCTCCTGCTGACTGCTGCGAAGAAGATAAAGTAATGGGCAGCAGCAACATGGCTCCTAATATGGCCCCTAACATGGCTCCGAATATGCAAGCCAATGTTAAACCAAATATGCATCCTAATATGCAGCCAAATATGAATCCATACGCTCATATGCAGGCACAACCTATCCCGATATCTTCACAAATGCCTCCAGCTACACAAGCCTTTAATTATCAGCCATACCCGATGCAAGGGTACTATACGCAGGGTTATGATCAGCATTATCGCCGACAACCCTATGTACAGCAGCAGCCGCATTACCAGTATCCGAATAACCAAGAGTAAACTAAAAAAACCTCCCGGAATTCTAGATTCCGGGAGGTTTCGTTATTGAATCTAAGATAAACGGACAAGTACTCTTCCTCTAAGGTTTCCTTGTAGAATATCTTCCAATGCTTGCGGTAGCTCGTTTAACGTGACTTCACGATCCACGAGGTTCTCCAACTGACTTGGCTTCAGATCGCTTGCCATTCGTTTCCAAGCCTTCTGGCGAAGGTCTGCAGGACATTCCACAGAATCTATGCCGAGAAGGTTAACGCCCCGAAGAATAAACGGAAGTACTGTAGTTGGGACTGAAGTGCCTCCGGTTAAGCCACTTGCAGCTACAGAACCTCTGTAGGTGATTTTACTCAAAACTGCGGCAAGAGTGTCACCACCCACCGAATCTACTGCGCCTTGCCATAATTGTTTGTCCAAGGGTTTGCTGGCGCCGCCAATGACCTCTTCACGTGAGATCACGTCTTCGGCTCCTATACCTCTAAGGTAATCGGCAGCTTCAGCGTTACCTGTGCTTGCCACTACGCTATACCCTTTTGCGCCAAGCATGGCAATAGCAGATCCACCTACACCGCCGGTAGCGCCTGTTACAAGTACTTTGCCTTTGTCCGGGGAAACGTCATGATCTTCCAGGGCTAGTATGGACAAGGCGGCTGTCAGTCCTGCAGTACCGTAGATCATAGCTTCTTTAAGCGTCAGGCCGTCGGGAAGGGGAGTGATCCAACCTGCGGGAATACGAGCGTATTCGCTAAAGCCACCAAAGTGTGATACGCCAACACCATATCCTGTCGCAATGACTTGCTGCCCTTTATGAAACCGCCCGTCTGTGGAAGATACCACAATACCGGATAAATCTATCCCTGGAATAAAGGGATATGTTCTTAGAATTTTACCGTTTGGAATACTGGCTAAACCGTCTTTATAGTTTACACTGGAGTAAGCAACCTTAATTACAACTTCTCCAGCTGGCAGATCCTCTAGGATAACCGGTTTAACAGCTACGGAGAAGGAAGATTCTGTTTTGTCGACAACTAATGCTTGAAATGATTCTGTCATAAGTGTGAGCTCCTTCAATTACGTTATAGGTAAGACATGTATATAATATTTATTCTGCCCGGTCAACTTGTGATTGTCTATGATATAGCGCAATTGTTTATTAAGGTTCCGTTAAATCGCGTGATAGAGGGTGAAGCTTATGAAATGGAAAAATTTAATGATTACAGTCTTAGCGGGTATCACATTAGTCTCACTTGGTTTTAATGGATATTCTTTTTACAACAAGCCACCAAAAAAGACTAACCCAACTACTAAGGAGCTAGTTCAAACTATGGGTGAGATTTCAATCCAATCTAACTCTGAGAGCGGAGTGCAGGGTGAGAGTGTGGAGGAACTGAAAAAAATTGTTTATAAGTTACCGCAAGTGGAGAAAAAATTAGCTTTTATAAAGGCAATAATCACAGAAGGGAATACGGTTTATCTGGATCTGGATGAGGTGGAATGGTTCGGTGGAGAGGCGGCAGAAATTGCAGCTAAAGAAGACGGTGTACTAGAACCCGAATCATTACCTAATGGATTCTATATCAGAAACGCAAGCGAAGAAATCAAGCGGGTTAAGCTGGAGACTGATGTAACTATAGCTGAACTAAACGGGGCGAGACATCAGCAAGTGGACTATACGAGTTTTATTAGCGAAGAGCTAATGGATAGATTATTCCATCTGACATTTGTAGAAGGTAAGGTTGTTTTGCTAGAAGAGCAGTACAGACCTTAGTGAAGGAGAACAACTAGAAAGGGCTAAAGGAGAAAAGGAATCGGCAGGATGCTCTACAGCATGCAGAGAAGGTAATGAAGAGTAGAAGAGCTTACGGTTTGTTTATGCTTACATACACTTTAGATTATGATGAATTTTATTTTTATGGGAAAATGCCTCTGTGCCCGTAGCTACCATACAGGATGTATTTGGATCGGGTGCGGATGGGAATACTGTAAGAAGAAAAATTTTTCGTTGATCTAGTTAATAGGCGGAAGATATGTTTAAATGGGAAAGTATAGTATTTTTTAAATAATAGGATTGAAGAAAGAGAGGCTAATTCATGTCGATTGCGACTACAATGATTATCAGGCTCGAAATTCGGAAATCGGTTGCATCTTTTGGCGATGTTGCTTCAGGAATTGCCGCAGCTGGCGGAGATATTGTTGCTATTGACGTGATACGTGCAGGGAAGGATGTCACTACCCGAGATATAACAGTGAATGTGCAAGACGCAGCTAATGGAGATATTATCTCAATATTATCGAAGATGCCGGGAATTAAAATAATCAACGTGTCGGATCGGACATTTCTGGCTCATCTTGGCGGGAAAATCGAAATCACACCTAAAATGCCAATTAAAAATCGGGAGGATTTATCCTTAGTGTATACTCCGGGGGTAGCCCGGGTATGTACAGCGATTGCCGAAGATCCCAGAAAAGCTTATTCTCTGACGATGAAAAGAAATACAGTTGCAGTCGTTTCGGACGGCACTGCTGTACTTGGACTAGGGGATATCGGTCCGGAAGCAGCGATGCCTGTCATGGAAGGTAAGGCGATGCTGTTTAAGCAATTGGCGAACATTGATGCTTTTCCGCTGTGCTTAAATACCAAAGATCCGGATGAAATTATCAATATCGTAAAAGCAGTTTCTCCTGGCTTTGGAGGGATAAACTTAGAGGATATAAGTTCACCACGCTGCTTTGAAATCGAACGCCGGCTTGCGGAAGAGCTGGACATTCCGGTATTTCATGATGATCAGCATGGAACATCCGTGGTGGCTTTTGCAGGACTTTTGAATGCGCTTAAAGTTGTAAATAAATCTATTGAAAATGCACGGATTGTTGTTGTGGGTATTGGGGCGGCTGGGGTGTCCATATGTAATCTGCTGCTGGCAGCGGGCGCGCGTTATATTTATGCGGTTGATCGTGAAGGCGTTCTCAGAAAAGATCTCCAGTATGATAATCCGGAATGGCAGAAGCTTGCTGCCGCAACCAATCCTGAGGGAATTGAGGGTGGAATAACGGAGGTTATACGAGGGGCAGATGTCTTTATTGGGGTGTCCCGTGGGGGAATTCTGACCGTGGATCATCTTAAAAGCATGGCCAGTGATAACATCGTTTTTGCGATGGCTAATCCTACACCGGAGATTGAACCAGATCTGGCGGAACCTTTTGTTCGTGTTCTAGCGACAGGCAGAAGTGATTATCCGAACCAGATCAACAATGTGTTATGTTTTCCGGGTATTTTCCGTGGCGCACTGGATTGCCGGGCTAGAACTGTGAATCTGGAAATGAAGCTGGCTGCGGCAAAAGCCATTGCATCGGTCGTTCATCCGGATGAACTCAATGAGCAATATATCATCCCAAGTATTTTTAACGAAAAAGTAGTTGAGCAGGTGCGCCTGGCAGTAATCCAAGCGGCTATATCCACGGATGCAGCACGCCGGATTCCTAAAGACGTAGCAGCTATAACGGAATAAGATTTATACGATAAATGGACTGCTTTGCTTACTTAGAGAGCAGTCTATTTGTTTTTATACTTGGAGGAAAATTGCCCGAATTGCAACTTTAAATCCATTTAAAGGTGAGGGAATGTATGAGAAGAATTCATATTATGGGAGCCTCAGGGGTAGGAACGAGTACTTTAGGTTACGAATTAGCTAAAGTGTTGCCACATGTCCAGTTAGACAGTGACGACTATTTTTGGGAGCATAAATTCACTAAGCAGAGTGAGGTCAATGAGCGATTGGCAAGAATTACAAGGGATTTGACCCATATGGAGCCTTGGATTCTAAGCGGTGCGGTATGTGGCTGGGGAGATGGCCTTCGACCATTATTCGATTTGGTTATTTTTCTAGGACTTCCACCGGAAATTCGTTTAGATAGATTAAGAGCCAGAGAGTACGAGAGATATGGTGATCATATTTTGCCTGGCGGAAGTAAATACGAAGCATATCAGACCTTTATGGAGTGGGCGGCATTATATGATGTTGCTGGAGTTGAAGTCAGGAGCAAAGTGCTGCATGAGAAATGGATGTCCGCACTGGAATGTCCTGTTTTACGAATAGAGGAAGATTTATCGGTTGGAGAGCGCGTTGAGATCGTGTTGAGATATTTACAAATGAGTATAAGTGATACATAGATTTAAAAGGGGCTCTGAATGTCTAAGCAAATAGGAGTGTAGTTCAATGAAGATAGGTTTAGTGAGGCACTTTAAAGTGGACAATTAACCGAGGCGCGGACGAATATCTGGGGAGAATTTTAACGCTTGGGTCGAAGCATATGATCGAGCGCTTAGAATGCGATTTTGGATCAGCAAATGTGTTAGTAGTTACCCATGGAGTTTTTATGAAGGTGTTGGCGCAGCAGTTGGTCCAAAGAGGTTATAATGGAAAGCGTATATCTCATCCACGGAATGGTGGACTATATGTGTATGAGCAGGGCTGTTAATTTAAAAGAAAGCAGGATGAACAATCATGGTTGTTATAAAAGAAATAGAAATAGAATCTCTTCCTGAACTGGGGAATTTATATCAAGAGCTGATGAATAAACCGTCTGACCTTAATAAGCTTGAAGAAGTATTTAAAGTGGTTAAGGCGGATAACCGCTACATTCTATTGGGTGCTTTTGTAGAGGGGAAGCTACTAGGGTCTTTGATGGGCATCGTGTGTCAGGACTTAGTGGGGGACTGCAAACCGTTTATGGTGATTGAGAATGTGGTCGTTTCAGCGCGGGCACGCCGTCAAGGCGTCGGCAAAAAACTTATGAACGCCATTGAACAAGCGGCCCGGGAAAGAGACTGCTACTATATCATTTTAGTCTCCGGTGAGCAGCGGAAGGAAGCGCATGTGTTCTATGAATCGTTAGGTTATAGAGATGAAAAGGTGGAGGGATACCGAAAACATTTAAGCTCCCATTAAAAACACAACAACTTTCTAGGAGGTTTTTAACCTGCAAACATTTTTTAAATATAACAGGATGGTCCGTGAACAATGGTATGAGTGGTGTGCGAATATTTCTGAGGAGGAGCTGCTCGCAACACGTATAGGTGGTGTAGGCAGTATACTTAAGACGCTTTTTCATATTGTGGATGTGGAGTGGAGCTGGATTCAAGTACTGCAAGGAAAACCGGATTTTCAAGAGGATTTTGAGCGGTACAAGACTTTGCAGCAAGTACGAGAATTGGATGCAAAATTCCATACAGAGGTGGAACCCTTTGTAACGGCTTGGCATGAGGGGCTGGAGCAGAGGATTTTTGAGGATCACCTTCCGGATGGCAGGATCGTGACTGATGCCTGGGGTGAGGTAATGCGCCATGTGATTGCTCATGAGATTCATCATGTCGGGCAATTATCGGTCTGGGCTAGAGAGATCGGAAAACCGCCGGTTTCCGCTAATCTGATTGGCAAAGGGCTGATAAACAGCCTGCCTGACAAGGCATAGACAAGCTATTCAGCGTATATTCAGATTCATATTTTACAATCTCCTTGAACTGCGAAAACATAAATCTGTACTTCAAGGAGGATTACACATGGTGAAGAAGAAAAATTTGCTGAGAAAGTTCATGTCAGCTACACTAAGTCTCGCTATCGTCTCAACGGCGTTTGGTGTTGCTGGAAACACGCCCTTAGTTAGTGCGGCGGATGCAGGTGTAACGAAAGCGTATGAATCCCTGTTCGCGGGTGACAGAATCATTGATGTAAAGTAACGATTGATGATGCGGATTGGAAAAGTATATTAGCAAGTCCCCTCGAAAAAGAATACAAAAAAGTTAAGGTTGAAGTTGACGGGAATGTTGTTGAAAATGTTGGATTTTCTACTAAAGGGAATCTGACGTTGAAATCTGTAGCCAGTATGACAGACTCGGACAGATACAGCTTCCGGCTGAAATTTGATAAATATGATAAGAAGCAAACGTTACTTGGTCTTGATAAAATGGTACTGAACAACAATTTTTCGGACCCTTCGTATATTCGTGAATATTTACATTACGAAGCGCTCCGTTCTGTTGGTGTGGATGCACCTTTGACTGTGTTCACGAATCTGTATATCAACGGAGAATTATATGGTTTTTATGTAGGTGTGGAAGCGATAGATGACAGCTATCTAGAACGTACCTATGGAGAAAATTATGACGATGGTGTTTTGTATGATACAGAAGAAAAAAGTTATCTGCAGTACAAAGAAGGCAGTGACTACGAAACGATAACTTATGATACAGGTAAAGAAGATGATAAAGCTTCGTTAAAGAACTTCATCAAGGTGCTGAATGAGATGCCTGCCGGTGAGAAGGGTTCTATTGAAAGTGTGCTAGATGTGGATTCTGCACTGAAGTATATCGCTGCTAATGCTGTATTGGGGAACTATGACAGCTATAACGGGGATAAAGGTCATAATTATATGTTGTACGGGGATGCATCCGGTAAATTTAGTGTACTTCCATGGGATATGAACATGTCCTTTAACGGGTATTCTGGTGGCGGAGGCGGCAGAACAGGGACAACAGATACAACAGATACAACAGCTGCTGCGGGCACAACTTCTACATCGGCAACAACCATCGCAGCCAATACCAACGCAGTAACTGCATCAATTGATAATCCTACACTTGGGATAAGTTTAGATCAGGTCCCAATGATTGCTAATCTGTTGGAAGTGCCTGAATATAAGACTAAATACCTGAAATATGTATCTGAGCTGGTTGATTATTTGGAAGGAATTCAGAGCAGAATTACTGAATTAGCTACCTTAATCAAACCTTACGTTCAAGCAGACCCAACCAAATTTTATACCATGGAACAATTTGAAAGTAATGTTACTTATTCAGCAACAGGTGAGATGGGTGGTAGTGGAGGAATGACTCCACCAGCTGGGATGGAAGGTATGACACCTACTGAAGGGATGGAGGGCATGACACCTCCGGATGGAACGACACCGCCAGCACGTCCTGATAATACAGGGACTGCGACTGATGGTAATCCTACACCACCAACAGGAAACGCTGGAGGCGGGGGACAAGGTATGGGCACAATGGCTGCAGGTTCGATTATGACCTTTGCGCTGAACAGACTTGCTAATCTGCAAGGCCAGCTAGGACTTAATGTCACACCTCTACCCTCTGTAACTACAACACCATCAACAACTAATCCGAACACGACGGGCACTAACGGAATATCCGTATTTTTAAACGGAACAGCGGTCAGCTTTGCAGATCAGCTTCCTGTGAATAAGGATGGCCGGGTGCTGGTGCCAGTGAATGCAATCTTTAATGCTCTGGGTACTACAGTAACCATGGATCAAACGACTAAGAAAATCACCGCAGTAAAAGACAATACAACGATCGTAATGGCCATTGGCAGCAAGACTGCTTACATCAATGGCAAAGCGCTCACACTCGACGTTCCTCCACAAATTATCGGAAATCGGACACTGGTTCCGGTAAGATTTATTTCCGAGGGATTGAATATGGATGTGAAGTGGGATGCAGGAACTTCTACAGTTACAGCTACGACTAAAACAGCAGCTTAATAATTAGCTTTATCACACATATGCGGAAATCCGGGGTAACCTCTGGATTTCCGCATTTTTTAATTCAAGCATATCAACTTGTGCTGCTAGAGAGCAGTGGCGGAAACCAGACATGACGAAGATCAACCCAACCCTGGCTATTGAAGCTAACCCCGCGGACAGAGGGGAGATAAGCTGTCTGAGTCGGCTTTTCATACAAAATATGTAGGTGGTGCTCTTCAATCAGACGGTTCTCGATGATACTGAAACTTTCCGCTCGGGCCACCGGATTAGGTTCGCGTGCGATGGTATATAACCAGCCTTCAATATCCGCTCTAGTATGCGGTTCAATATGCTTAGAGAGTGTGAGGTATAGATCAAACAAACGAAGTTGTTCATCCTCGTCACGAAATAATGAGAAAACAATCAGGTCAGATTCCAGCCGAATCGGACCTTTAAATTCCTCTGGAGACACGGAAATGACATTGCATTTATAACCTTGTTGCTCTAGTCTAGTGGCAATAAAATCAGCATCGCCAGCATATTGTGGAATCGTAGAGATTTGCAACGTGATTTCTTGATCTTTTATCACTTCCTGCTCGAAGGACGCTGAGTCGTCTTTTAAACAGGAGACTATTTTTGCCCGAAGCAGGGGATCGCTTAGCGGTCCCTTTTTTTGCGTATTGCAGGTGACGAATTTCCGAATGGAAGACTCCGAATGAATTCGGCTCCAGGTCGAAGAACTGGCGGATGAGGGATTCTGAATCACGTGAAAAGCAGAACCCGTATCAGAGGATGACGTTTCGGTATCCCACGGGACATAAAGGATTTCAACCCGATCTAAATGAGCCCGTCCTTGAAAATAATTAGGAAAAACCTCCAGCACACAAGTGTCCTCGGTCATATCCACAACCTTAAAGGGGCCAGTCCCCACGGGTCTACGGCCAAAGCTCTGCTCATCCATTCCTTCTAAATCACGCGGTACAATTGCAGCTCTGCTCGTGCACAAAAATGGCAGAAATAGTTCATTAGGCTGCTTAAGCGTAATTTGAACGGTGGATGGATTTAATGCGGTGACCCTCTGGATTTCTTTGAAAATATAGCTATAGAGTGTCCGTTTAGAGGTTTGCATCAACCTTCCCAGGGAATAGACTACATCCTTGGCTGTCAGCACTTTTCCATGATGGAATAACACCTCTTTGCGTAGAAAAAAAGTCCAGAGCGTCCGGCTCTCATCGACTTCCCAGGCGTGAGCCAGACAGGGAACAATTTTGTCCCGTTCACCGCTTCGTTTCACTAACCCGTCGAAAACATGGCTGGAAACAAATGACTCTGCCAGCAGATTCATATATAACGGATCGAAGGTATGTAGCTGCTGGGTAATAGGCAGCCGGAGAGTATCAATTTGTTTGTCACTACGAATTTCAGAATGATGCCCAAAATAGGTCAGCAGCCAACCCTGCAGTGTATCCTGTAGTGAGGTGGAGCTGGCATGGGTTTTGATGCCTTCTATAGCGTTGTGGACATCTTTGCGGCTAATCGCCTGCATCATGGATTGAAGGGCTATTTCTTCGGAGGGAACAAGAAATTGCAGCAAAGAGCGGCTTCCCCGCCCACGCTTAGGCGTCCATTTGATCCATTCCTGCAACATCATTTTATTCACAATATGCATGGCATTGCGGTGTGTACAGCCGAAAATCAATGCCAACTCATCCATCGTCACTGAGATTTCTATGGCTCCCCCAAAATGAGATTGCAGCTTTAAAAATTGGCTATGCAGCTTCATTGTTTTGGTTCCTTTCGGAAAATAGGAAATTATAAATAAATTCTTTCTCTTTTTTTTCTTATTTTATCACGTAAAATAAGGATGAGAAAGTAAGAAAATGGGGGTAATTACCATGACCGAGGAAATGGAAACGGGAACGAGCACGGGACTTAGGCTTAATCGATCGCTTGCTGCTTTGCTTGCCGCGTTCTTACTGGCAATAGTTCATCAGTATTTATTTTATGGAAAGCTGGCGGGCCTATCGTATCCAATCTTTGTGTGTCTGTTCTATGCGTTCATGCTTTATTATGCCAAGGCTAAAATCCGCAAGCTTAACAAATTCAGTTACTTCTGGTTTGGAGCGATTTTTCTGCTTTCATTAACCTATTTATTCTTTCATAATTTTTTCTTCTTTGGGCTGAACCTGCTGGTGATCCCGGTGTTGATTTTATTACATACGACTTATTTGCTTAGTGATAAACGGCCGGCTTGGAGCCGGCTTGGATTAGTGGGGAACACACTGGAGCATGTGCTTCCACAGAATTTCCGCCATTGGAGCACTGTGTTTACGATCATTAAAAGGACTGGCGGCAGTAAGATGAAGGACGAGCGTAAGCAGGTCATGGGGAAAGTGCTGATAGGACTTGCGATCTCTTTTCCAATATTGCTGGTTGTGGTTACTCTGCTGTCCTCAGCGGACGGAGTGTTTCATCATGTACTGCTGGAGCTGCCGAATGTTCTGGATCGGATTTCATTTGGGGAAAGTTTTGTGCGGGTGCTGTGGATTATCCTGCTGGGCATGGGCTTGTTCGGCTTAGTGTGGGGGTATGTGGATTCGAAAATTTATGACTGGAATATGCAGCCTAAGGAATATGGTCCAGTACTGGCGCCTGTAAGCTTTAAAATGGATCCGATAATTATGACGACGATTCTTATAGCCATTAACACGGTATATGTATTGTTTGTTTTCGTACAGTTTTCTTACTTGTTTGGAGCATGGGAAGGGATTTTACCAGAGGGCAGCTCATATGCTGATTACGCACGTAGTGGATTTTTTGAGCTGATTATGGTGGCTGCGATTAATTTCGTGATTTTGCTGCTGGCTTTGGTATCTGAAGGAAAAAGAAGTGGAGGGCTGCAAAAATTCATTAATGTCCTGCTCTACATTCTGGTTGGTTGCTCGACAGTGATGCTATATTCCGCCTATACCCGTCTGACTCTATATGAAGAGGTGTACGGCTATACCACGACTCGGTTTTTAGTGCATGCATTTATGATATTTATGGGCTTATTGTTGGTGGTTGCAGCCTTACGGATAGCTGTTCAGCGTGTGCCATTGGCGAAATGTTATATTGTGCTGGGCTTGATCTCCTACGTCGTCATGAACTATATCGGGATGGATGTTATTATCGCTAATAAAAATATGGATCGTTATGCGGCAAGTGGCAAATTGGATGCCAATTATTTGGTCCGTTTATCTCCGGAGGTCATCCCTTCTCTGATAAGGTTTAGTGAACAGGAAGATGAGATGCTGGATGATTTTTTAAAGAATGAATGGAGAGAACTCAATAAGCGTGAGCAGGCATGGCAGTCGTTTAATTTCCCGCAATATCTGGCGCAGCGTGAGCTGGCTGAATATTTTGCACAGTAAAGGTAAGAAGAAGGTGTGAGGTCAGTGAGGAAGAAGCCATTTAAAAGAGGCTGGTCATTTATCATCATTTTTATTACGGTAGGTTTAAGTTACGGGATTTATCATATCTATTTATACAATGCGCCCAAACAAAATCATTACTCGCGTGTTTCCAGCACCAATCTTGAACAGGAAAGTCTGGGCGGCATTCAGCTGCTTCAAAGCCTTGATTCAATCGCTAGGGAACCTAAGCCAAATAATGATATAGAGCGGTATCAGTATTATGATCTGGGTCACGAGACAACAATAGCCACAGCACGTGGTGATGATAAGATCATTCTAATCAGCGTCTATTCCGATCATACGGTGAGTACGGCAAGAGATATTCATATTGGAGCTTCAGCAGACGAAGTGATCAAGGCTTATGGCACTTCTTATTATAAAAGAGGGGAGCAAGGGGCTGAGATTCTCGGATACGTGGATAAAATCAACCATCGGAGTATTGAATTTTGGCTGCAGGATCAGAAGGTAGATATGATTCGTTATTGTGTGGATTCTGTTGTAATGTAAAGTGTCATAGGAAAACCTCATTAAAAAGGACATATGTCCTTTTTTTGTGGGGTATTCTAAATTACACTGGAGCAAACAATAGAGGGGGCACTACATGCAGACGATAAATGACCGTGAGGCTGTCCGTGCCTTGGCAGTGAAGAACGGTCTGGACGGAATATTTAGCCCGCTGGTAACGCATAAAATGGAGTTGAGACGTTACGCGGATGAAGAAAAGCTGTGTTTGGTTGGCGATCAATTGGATGGGATGTTCATATTGGTTGAGGGCAAGCTCAAAATTCAGACCTTGCTGCCAAATGGCAAATCTATGCTGGTGCGGTTTACAAATCCGATATCTGTGATTGGGGATGTAGAGCTGCTTCACCGGTTCCCTGTTAAGAATCAAGTGGAGTCTGTGGGTGAGAGCTTGATTCTTTTTGCAGGGAGAAGACTACTCCTGAGAGAGCTTGAGGAAAATACAGCGTTGTTACGTTTTCTCGTCGGAGAACTTAGTCACAAATTGCATACGCTAGGTCAAGCCTCAGCACTTAACCTGTTGTATCCTGTGGAGAATCGATTTGCCAGTTATTTAATGTCTTTATTCGCGGATAAAAACGGTGACCGGCGAGTGGAGGAGATTCGGACCTCAAGTCTTATTGAGACAGCAGAATTGCTTGGCACAAGCTATCGGCATCTTAATCGAATCGTACGTCGTTTTATTGATGAAGGAATCATTACACGAAATCGTGGACGCTTAAGTGTACTGGATGAATCGAAGCTGGCAGAGCTGGCTAACGGAAATTTATACGAATAAAAAGATCTCAAAAGACCATTAGTTCCTGCCCTCGGCCGGAAATAGGGGTCTTTTTGTTTTTTTTAAGCAAACATTCAGTTCAAATTCAGAGAGGCTTAAGGGAGAGCTAGTAGGATAAAAGTACCAAATAGACCTACATACATAGAGAGATGAGGAAAAACGATGGTGAAAAGTATCCGTGGAAAAATAGTCTTAGGATTTACTGCTGTGATTATAGTCTTTCTAGTGGCGATAGCCGGAAACACATTGTTTCAGGGGAAGGTTACCCAATTGACAGATCAGGTTAATCGTAACTGGGACAAGCTGTCACTTGTTCAAGGTTTAACGGATAAGATTCGTACCGCAGATGAGCTGGGTGCTCGTTATGTGATGAGCAACACAGATGATGAGCGGAATTCCTATCTGGCGCAGTATGAAGAAATGCTCCCATTGATTGAAAATGCTATTACAGAGCTGGAGAGTGCCCGATTAAGTGAAGCTGAGTTAAAGGGTGTAACTGAGCTGAAGAGCAAATGGAATGATTATTTAATCGTTCTGAAGGAAGCTTTTGCCTTAGCTAAGGAGGGCAACTTCCCGGAAGCGCAGAAGAGATTCACGAACCTGTCATTAGACGCTATGATTGAATCTCAGATTGTGTTTCAGAACATGCTCATGGAGGAAATAGAGAATGGACAAAGCCTGGCAAATTCGCATCGTAACAACGCTTTGATTACTAGCTTTGGTGTGACCGGATTGTCGGTAGTGCTCGCGGTGATCCTTGCGCTGCTAATTTCTGGACGGATTATTAAACCGCTTCGTGATGTGAACACTCAGTTGAAGGAAATTGCAGATGGGGATGCCGATCTTACCCGCAAGTTAAGTGTTCGTTCTAAAGATGAGATTGGTGAACTGGCGTTTAACTTTAATAAAATGACAGATAATCTGGGCACGATGATTGAGCAGGTAAAGTTATCAGCGAATAGTCTCGCGAGTTCCTCTACAAAGCTTAGGTCAGATAGTGGAGTGACGGCAGGCGCCACAGAACGAATATCGGATATTATGGGTGAAGTCGCTTCTGGAACAGCCAAACAGATGAATGATTTGCAGACTAATACAATTACAATCTCAGAAATATCACTAGGAATCGGCCAAATTGCTGCCAGTGTCCAGGACATCTCGGAAGCCTCCCATCGCTCTGCGGCATTTGCCATTACAGGAGATGAATCCCTTCAGGCCGCTGGGCAGCAAATGGAATCGATTAATCACTCCATACAATCTTTATCACAGCAGGTCCAAGGTTTTGTGAAGCGATCTCAGGAGATTGGCAGTATTGTAGGAGTCATAAAAGGAATCGCTTCGCAGACGAATATGCTGGCCCTAAATGCGACGATTGAGGCAGCTCGTGCTGGTGAGCAAGGTAGAGGTTTTGCTGTGGTTGCCGATCAGGTCCGTAAGCTGGCAGAGCAGTCCGCGGAATCCGCCAATCAAATTGCAGAAATGGCGACTGGGATCCAAAGTGAAGCAGATGATGCCATGAAGGTGATGATGAGCAGCATACGTGAAGTAAAGGGAGGTACGGAGATTATCGAAGAAGCGGGACGTTCCTTCGGTGAGATTCGATTATCTATAGATTCACTCGCCGAACAGGTTCAGGAAGTATCTGGAGCCGTAGAGGAGATTACGGCGGCTGCGGATGAGATTGTAGAGTCAATTCGTAACGTTACGCAAATCTCGGAAACAACCGCTGCGAGTACTCAGCATGTGTCAGCAGCCTCACAAGAGCAAATGGCTTCGGTCGAACAAATTGCATCCTCTGCAAGTGAATTAAGTACAATGGCGCATGGACTGCAAGGGTTGGTAGCTAGATTTAATGTATAACACGAAGCGTCGGAGAGTTAAGGGGCAATATAGTCCCCTTGGCCTCTCCGGGGCTTTTTTTGTTGAACGTAATATCCCACATACAAAGCATAGAAATCGCCATCGACGGCCATCTACCTATAACTTATATTATTAGCGTTATTAGTTAGCTTGTATCCGTAATCCATCATTTCAAATGTAGGAGGCGAATGTTTATAAAACTACTGTTTTGAAAGCGCATCCTTTCTGCTGTATAGCTCCACAAAATTTTGGGAGGTGGTTATTCAATGATAGCAGCTTCTAAAAGATTTACCGGGAAGACGGCAGTACTTTATTGTTTGATTGTTATATTATTTGTAGGTCAGTTAGGATTATATCCCTCGGTGAGTTTAGCCGCGGGGAATTTAGCCCAAGGGAAGACTATTACTTCAAGCTCCTTCGGTGATGTATACGTAGCAGCCAATGCTAATGACGGCAGCCAAGGAACGTATTGGGAGAGCGCAAGCGGTGTTTTTCCGCAATGGATTAAAGTCGATTTAGGGGCAGCAAGCAGCGTGAATCAGGTTGTGCTAAAGCTGCCAACGAATTGGGAAACAAGAACTCAAACGTTAGCGGTGCAAGGGAGTACAGATGATGCAGCTTACAATAACTTAGTAGATTCCGCCAATTATACATTTAATCCAACGAGTGATTCCAATACAGTGACCATCAGCTTTACAGCTGCGAATGTCAGATATGTGAAACTGAATTTCACATCCAATACGGTCTGGCCAGCAGCACAGTTAGCGGAGTTTGAGGTTCATGGTAATACAACTACAAATCCATCCTCAGGATATGAAGCGGAGAATGCTGCATTATCCGGTGGTGCCAAGGTTAACACGGATCATACAGGTTATACAGGTACAGGATTTGTTGATGGTTACCTAAATCAAGGTGCTGCGACTGCAATTAGTGTTAATGTGGCTTCTGCTGGTAACTACGATGCTACATTAAGATTTTCAAATGCATCAGGCAGTACAAAAACCATCAGTGTTTATGTGAATGGAACTAAAATTAAGCAAACCTCACTTGCGAATCTGGCCAATTGGAATACGTGGTCAACAAAAATTGAGACGCTGGCTCTGAATGCTGGCACTAACACGATTACTTATAAGTACGATGCAGGAGACACTGGAAATGTGAATCTAGATAATTTGAACGTCACTCCAGCTTCTGCTACAACACCAACTCCGACGGCAACTCCAACACCA
>NZ_JBBODA010000050.1:0-30156 GCF_038002705.1 Paenibacillus sp. FSL H7-0716 | reverse complement strand
CTCGGGTGGCAATCCGTTTTTATTTTGATACTCAAAGAGGAATTCTTTTAATTCTATACATTTCTGGTTGATAACGGTCTCGTACATCACCTCTTGCACTTTCAATATTTCAAAATCCGGCCGCTATGGCCGTCCATGTAGCGAATCCCCTTGTCAAAGTAGTCGAACATCTGCTGAGGCCGTTAATATCTGTGGTTTTTTCGGGAATGGGGGATTCTCTTGTGGCTAGTTGCAGTACACTTGCAAGAAACCTAACATTAGATCAACGGAAGATATCGGAGGGTGAACAGACTCGATTTTATCTAAAAAAGGCCGCACGAAATCTACACCAGCCACAGCACATTTTTTTTAAATGGATTTGGAATAGCTTATTCACTTAAAAAACAACGACTATTCGCTTGGCTTTGGCACGAGTGGGTGTTTCCGGGGGCGACCGATCTTTGGCTTTTTTCGCCTGCCCTTACTCGTGCGGGTCTTTTTCCCTTCTAAGGCTTCCCGAAAGTCACAAGGTTCGGCATCGGCGTACAAACGGAATAGCTGTAAGACCCGCTGAATTGTTTGTTCGGGAGCCCCAATCACTCGTATCCATTCCATAAACGCATAAGCAATCAGGCTAAGCAGGACTTGACGCGTCACGCCTTCTGCTTGATTGGTGTACAAATGCGCCCCATTCATTCGGTGCTTAAAGGTCTTGAAAAACGTCTCGATTTGCCAGCGAAGCTTATAAATCTGTGCAATTACTGGTGCCTCCACATCCCACCGGTTCGTGAGTACAACGCTGAGACACTCCTTTCCCTTCCGGTTCACATACGGATAGGTTACTCGCCGCATTCGATGGGGTTCCCCCTTCGAGCTTGGGACCAGCACCTCAGCGTCTTCCACAATCCCACACTCTGGAGGGAGTGGCCGCAGGCGCGTCACCGTCAGTCGGTTGTTCTGTTTTATCCGAACGGCAAACCGAAGGCCCGCCTGGTCCCATTCACAAAACTGGTGGTATCCGGGATAGCCGCGATCCATGACATACGTAGAGTTCTCCCGATCGGGTTGAAGCAGCCGATCGAGCACTTCCGGATCGTGATCCGCGACGCCGGCCGTCGAGAACACCGCTCGTCCAGGGTGCACATTCTGCTCATTGTAGACATGCAACCCAAGATGAAGCTTGACCTTAACCTGCCCCTTTTGGGTAAACGCCCAGTGCTCCCCGTGAGCCGTAAGCGAAAGTTGAGTGGGGTCGATGACGCGTAACGCCCCGATGTCCGGAAAACGATCTTGCTTAAGCTGACACTGAATCAGCGCCTCCATCAGGTCGGTATAGAACTCTTGAAGGAGAAAAAGAGGGATGCGCTGAAGCCGTCGGTTGAGCGCCGAGTCACTAATGGAAGAGAAGCCCACGATCTGCTGTAACCATTTTGCTTTACGAAAGTAGGCAGAAAACTCAGACAAAGACGGTTGATTTTGGAGCAAGGCGAAAAGAAACAAGAAAATGGTTCGGTACGTTGTTAATTTGGGGACACGATGGTCGTGCACCGGATGCCTTTTGTCCACCGGAATCCAATTTAAAAGTTGACCAGCCACGGTCTTGAAATTTATAATTTGATTCAAGGTTCCTCCTATTTCATGTTGTGGCTGTGGTAACTACAACTTTAGGGGGAACCGATTTTTTTTGAAGGGTTATTTTTCCATATCTACTCATGTCAGGTTTGGTGCAAGTGTACTGGGCTAGTTGATATATATATCGATTTCGCTCGCGCTGTGCGAGCCTATCTCCATTATGGGCTTTCAGCACCTTTTCAAACAGCTAGGATGGCAGTGGCTTATCGGTGAAAGGGACTGCAGATGTACTCGAACTGGATGGCACCATCCGTGATCCATACCGGATAGAGTATCTGGCACAGCATATTGAGCAGATGGCGGAAGCCATTGCCGATGGCGTGGAGCTAATGGGCTACACCAGCTGGGGCTGTATTGATCTGATCTCGGCTTCCACCTCGGAGATGCGCAAGCGGTACGGCTTCATTTATGTTGATCAGGATGATGCAGGCAATGGAACGCTGCTGCGTCTGCGTAAGGACAGCTTTTACTGGTACAAAAAGGTCATAACCTCTAACGGAGCAAATTTAAGCTATTAGTGCGGCGTTATAGTCCTTGTTCATTTTTTACGAAAACCTTGAGAAATCAAGGTTTTTTTGTTTTTTTAATAAGGAATAGGAAGCTTGTGAGTTTCTTCTTATAACGAAGTTTTATCCGGGAAGGCACTTAACTTATGGGCAAGCCGCTTTTTGGCCGACTATTTTTTTAGGTATTCCGAGAAGTTCTCCTGAAAGTCCAGTGAATGAATATCTTCCCGAAGATGGTGGTGGATTAGCGGACCGATATTGGTGGTTTCCTTTTGCACCATAAGCTCAAGAATGGATTGGTGTTCGCTCCAGATTTCTTCCAGCTTGTCGGTCTTGAGCATGTGCAGTCTGCGGTACCTGAGATAATGTACATTCGACTGCTGGATCAGAGTCCACAGATACTCACGTCCAGCAAGCCTGTACAAGGCCCGGTGAAACTCGTCGTCTAAATTAAGGAAAGAATCTACAGCATTCTCCTGCCCGATGACCTCTTTTTGTTTCTTAAGAATCTCCTTCAGTTCGTGCACCCCGGGTAGTAAAAGCTGTGCAGAAAGATCCTTGAGGATCTCCTTTTCCAGTGTGCAACGCAAGTATGTGATTTGTTCAACAGATTCAAGATCAATAAAGGACACAATATTACCTTTTTTCGGGTAGATATCGGTATAAGATTCCAGTGCAAGCTGCTTGAGAACATCACGCAACGGCGTACGTGAAATCTGAAACCGCTCAGACAAGGCTGTTTCACTTAGAATGGTACCTGGCTTTAACGCCAGCGTGAGGATTTCTTGCTTCAATGTGTTTAGAATTTCAGCTTTGATTGACATTTCTGTTCCTGCTTTCAATTGTTGATGACAGATACAGTACTAGTATACATGATAAGTTCATTCATTAAAATTATCGAGATGAAAATAGGGTGGAAATTCCTTATTTTTATGATAAAATTCCTGATGAATTTGTGATTGACAAAGAATTGTTCTTATTCTATGATCAAGTAAATCTTGTATACAAGATAGATGAAAACGAATTCACAGGAGGGTTTATCAATGAACATGACGTGGAGATGGTACGGCGAGGGCAATGACAATATCACGCTGGATCATATTCGGCAGATTCCGGGTGTAATGGGGATTGTCTGGTCTTTGCACGAGAAAGTAGCTGGAGAAGTGTGGGAAATGGAACGGATCCAAGAAGTGGCGGATCAAATCACCAGTAAGGGTTTCAGCACGGCTGTAGTAGAAAGCGTCAACGTTCATGATGATATCAAAATCGGCTTGCCGACCCGTGATAAATATATCGATATTTATATCGACACCATTCGTAAACTCGCCAAGGTTGGCGTTAAGGTGATTTGCTATAATTTTATGCCTGTTTTCGATTGGACCCGCACAGAGCTGTATAAAGAGTTGCCTGATGGCTCGAATGCTCTCTTTTATGAAAAGGCTGCCATTACCGATAATCCGCGTGAGATGGTGGACCGGATTCTGAAGGGAGCTGGACAGTTCACGATGCCGGGCTGGGAGCCGGAGCGGCTGGCGAAGCTAGATGAGCTGTTTGCGGCTTATGCGGATGTGACGGAAGATAAACTGTTCGACAACCTCCAGTATTTCCTGGAACGCATTATTCCAGTATGCGAGGAAGTGGACATCAAGATGGCTATTCATCCGGATGATCCGGCTTGGCCGATCTTTGGACTGCCGCGTATTATCCGCAATCGGGATATGATCCGCCGCTTTCTGGATTTGGTGGACAGCCCGTACAACGGTTTGACGTTCTGCACAGGGTCACTCGGCACGAATCCGGATAACGATCTGCCAGCGATGATCCGCGAGTTCCATGACCGTATTCATTTTGCACATATCCGCAATGTGAAGGTATTTGAGAACGGTGATTTCATTGAGGTGTCGCACCGTGGGCGTGACGGAAGCGTTGATGTGGCCGAGGTGGTCAAAGCCTATCATGAGAACGGATACATTGGTTATGTACGTCCGGATCACGGGCGTCATCTGTGGGGGGAAGAGAAGAACTGCCGCCCGGGTTATGGTTTGTATGATAGAGCTATGGGCATCATGTATTTGCTTGGTGTCTGGGATAGCTTGGACAACGTCAAGGAGGCAAAATAAATGCTGCATCTGACCAGAAGCAGTATCCAAGGGGAAAAAGCAGCTTGGAAAGCTGCTGGAGTGGAGCTTCCACAGTTCGACTATGAGCAGGTAGCAAACAATACACAGCTTAAACCGGAATGGATTCATTTCGGTGCAGGTAATATTTTCAGGGGATTCGTGGCAAATGCTCATCAGAAGCTGCTGGATAGCAGGAAGTCGGATACAGGTATTATTGCGGTGGAGACCTTTGATTTCGAAATGATTGATAAAGTCTACAAGCCCTACGACAATCTGACCCTTTTAGTGCTGATGAATGCTCGTGGTGATTTTCAGAAAAGAGTAGTCAGCAGTATTGTGGAGGGAATCGCAGCGGACAAAAACCGTGAAGCGGAGTACCGCCGATTGATCGAGGTGTTCGAGAATCCGAGCCTGCAAATGGCCAGCTTCACCATCACGGAGAAGGGATACTCGTTGACGGATCCGCATGATAAATATCTTGGCATTGTGAAAAAGGATATCGAGAGCGGACCGGAGCATCCTGTTCATGTCATGAGCATTGTAGCTTCGCTTGCTTATCGAAGATATCTGAAAGGCCAATATCCGATGACCTTTGTCAGCATGGACAACTGCTCACACAATGGCGACAAGTTGAAGAACGGTGTTGTGTCCATCGCTAAGGAATGGGCCCAAAGAGGACTTGTTGTGGAAGACTTTGTGCGCTATCTGGAAGATGAACGATTAATAACCTTTCCATTGTCCATGATCGATAAAATCACACCACGTCCTTCGGAGAGTGTACAGGCCGCGCTTCTGGAACAGGGAATTGGCGATATGGATGTAATCATTACCTCCAAAAACACATATACCGCTCCTTTCGTAAATGCCGAGATTAGCGAATACCTTGTAGTGGAGGACAACTTTACGAACGGACGTCCACCACTAGAGGAAGCCGGAATTATTTTTACGGACCGGGAGACAGTCAACAAGGTGGAGACGATGAAAGTAACGACCTGCCTTAATCCGCTGCATACGGCGCTTGCTGTTTCCGGTTGTCTGCTTGGCTACACCTTGATCGCGGATGAGATGAAGGACGATACTTTGCGGAGGTTTGTGGAGATAATCGGTTACAAAGAAGGTCTGCCCGTCGTAGTGGACCCGGGGATTCTCAGTCCAAAGCAGTTCCTGGACGAAGTCCTTAAGGAGCGTTTTGCCAATCCATTTATCCCCGATACTCCACAGCGGATTGCTACAGACACTTCGCAGAAGGTGGGTATACGGTTCGGTGAAACTATTAAATCCTATATTCGACGGGAGGAGCTCGATCCAGCGCAGCTAACAGCGATTCCACTGGCTATCGCGGTGTGGTGTCGTTACTTACTAGGAGTGAATGATGCTGGAGAGGTCTTCACATTGAGTTCAGATCCGTTACTAGAAACACTGCAAGGTTACCTGCAAGGAGTTTCGCTTGGAGACCAAACCGCAAGTGTGCGCCCCATTCTTGAAGATGAGCGACTTTTTGGGGTTCCGTTGTACGCAATTGGTCTAGGCGATAAGATTGAGGTTATGTTCCAGGAAATGATGGCAGGCCCAGGAGCGGTACGGAGAACATTAGAGAACTATTTGAAGTGAAAGCTAGGCAGTTAAGTAGATTTGATTTAATATAGGAGAAAATAAAGCAAAAAAAGTCCCTAGGCAATCAATCGGGGCTTTTTTTGTATGATTTTAAAAAACCCAAACAAAGTGTGAAAAGAATCTTATGTAAAATGAGAAGAACGAAAGTTAAACTAAAAACATGGCGAATAACCGGTGTTCGTCAACTGAGCGACGAATTTTGAGGGGGTTCAACACCATGTTGTGGAGCGGGCAGAAAGGCCGGCTGGAGTAGAAGCGGCGAAAAGGAAGCGGGATTTATACCGTAGAATGAGGCGGATGGAGTGGTTGCGGAGACAATAGAGGCATTAATGCCCTAAAATGTTGCGGATCGAGCGGATGTGGCGAAAGGAACGGGATAAATCCCGTAGAATGCAGCTGATCGGGCGAATACGGAGAAATCTACGGGATAATTGCTTTAGAATGCAGCGGATGGAGCAGATGTGGAGAAATGAACAGGATAAATCCCGCAGAATGCAGCTGATCGAGCGGATGTGGCGAAAAGAACGGTATAAATCCCGCAGAATGTACCGGATCGAGCGAATACGGAGAAATCTACGGTATAAATCCCGCAGAATGTACCGGATCGAGCATATACGGAGAATTCTACGGGATAAATCCCGCAGAATGTACCGGATCGGGCGAATACGGGGAAATGAGCGGTATAAATCCCGCAGAATATATCGGATCGAGCGAATACGGAGAAATCTACGGTATAAATCCCGCAGAATGTACCGGATCGAGCGAATACGGGGAAATGAACGGGATAAATCCCGCAGAATGCGGCTGATCGAGCGAATGTGGCGAAATGAGCGGTATAAATCCCGTAGAATGCAACGGATCGGGCGAATACGGGGAAATGAACGGGATAAATCCCGCAGAATGCAGTCGATCGAGCGGATGTGGCGAAAAGAACGGTATAAATCCCGCAGAATGCAGCGGATCGAGCGAATGTGGCGAAATGAACGGGATAAATCCCGCAGAAAGCAGCGTATGGAGCGGATGCGGGGAAAGGAACGGTATAAATCCCGCAGAATGCAGCGGATCGGGCGAATACGGGGAAATGAACGGGATAAATCCCGCAGAATGCAGTCGATCGAGCGGATGTGGCGAAATGAGCGGTATAAATCCCGTAGAATGCAGTCGATCGAGCGGATGTGGCGAAAAGAACGGTATAAATCCCGTAGAATGCAGTCGATCGGGCGGATACAGAGAAATGAACGGGATAAATCCCGCAGAATGCAGCGGATCGAGCGAATGTGGCGAAATAAACGGCATAAATCCCGCAGAAAGCAAAGGATCGAGCGGACCGGTCCGGATCAATACACCTTAAAGGAGTGATTCCGCCCATTAACCGGAGAACCACTCCTTTTTTATAGCCAACTTTATAATCCAATCAACGACGACCTCCGTGATCGTTAACTGTGTAAATTGCTGAACTCGATTCGCGAGCTGAAGGACCTAGTAAACTCTTTTTCGATTATTGTTTTCATGATGTTGTGATGCACTTTGAGTTGTGATTGATCGGCGTGGTCTCTAAGGAGTTCAAAGAGCGCTGCTGATTTTTTGAAGCCGGTATCATCGTCTAGCTTGATGCTTAATAACAAGATTTCTAGAATAGTGTTGATTGTATCGTACATATTCTCTTGTTTATAGTAATACATCGCCAGCAGATAAATGTAATCCTCATGGTATCTGATATTCACAATAGTCTCATGTTCTCCTATGTCATCAACATTGATTTTGAATTCCTTCAGAATCCAATCAACGGAATAATCATGTATTATCGAAGATTCTAAGATTGTAATGAGTCCCGGCAATAATTCTTCATCATCACTTTTTCTAATAAACTCAACGTATTTATGTAGGACTCCCATTTTGCCTTCCAGCAGATCGATAACGTATGAATTGGCTTTTGCTATATTGCGGTAATATTCGACTTCATTAATACCCTCTTCATCTAAACCTACTATCCAGCCTAGGTCAGCATACTTCTGAATACATATTTTTGCCTCGTCAAACTTACCGGATTTTTGTAGTGCTATACCTTTTGCGCATGAGCTATATCCAAAATAATAGGGGATACTCCGTTTCAGTTTAGGACCTCTTATGAGGTTACTATTGTTTTCATATATGACGGAAATTTGTTCGTGTAGCTTGTCTGCAATTTCAATCATGGCATCCCAATTCTCAAATGAAAATGATGCCTTAAGCATCTGAATCAAGGAATCCACATTCAACCCTTCCAAATCCAACTTCAATCCTATCTCCCTTTCTAGAGCATATCATGCATCGATTAAGATGATTGTATTTCATTTCTAAATTATTCATTTATTTTACATTAAATCATGTGATTTCCATCACGTTACATAAGGTTAAAAGGGTCTTTATTAATAATTTTAAAAATACTGTGAAGTCAAAAGCATATGCCCGTTTCGTCGGACTTGATTTCAAGGAAAGAGATGCGATCTTCAGTGATAACTATTTCGACCTATCAGCTGGCGTTTCAAGAACCGTTACGGTTGCTAAAAAAGATCTCGATAAACCAGCTACGGCTGAGGAACTGCGTGCCCAGCTTACTGTACGTTCCGTCTTTGATATTTAAGAAAAAGGTTATTTTCCTACTATATCCTAGGCTACCAATCTCCAAATGGCAGTTTGATGATATATATTCTAGTGGTTTAGACTCTGCGTATAGATAGATCAATATTTTACTATAATAGGTATAGATATTAAGATTGTATACCCTTCCATTTCACTCTAAAATAGACTTCGAAGAAGCATTAATTACAAACTATAAACGTTCTATTGAGCTACCTTAAGGAGAGTGCAAACATATTATGGGTATTTATTATGATGACAACCGCAAGGTGTTTCATTTACAGTCTGAGAAATCCAGCTATATTATTGAAATGATCAAAGGTGTTATTCCAGCGCATGTCTACTGGGGCCCAAAATTGGCAGGGAGAGAATTTCAACATCCGTTGAATTTGGTGGAACGTTGCTCTTTTAGTCCAACTTATTTGCAGGAGGATAAAAATATCTCCCTCGACACCTTGCCAAGCGAATTCCCTTCTTATGGAAACGGTGATTTCCGCGAGCCGGCACTTGAGGTTCACCTAGTAGATGGCACGACCGTAACGGATTTCCGTTATAAGAGCCACACCATTAATAAAGGAAAACCTGCACTCAAGGGTCTGCCTGCTACTTATGTTGAAAGTGAAGAAGAAGCAGAGACCCTGGAAATTATATTGCAAGATGATAAAACAGGATTGATCGCTGCCTTGAGCTATACCGTATTTAACAATCAGGATGTTATAACACGTTCCGTGCGGATTGAGAATCTGGGTAAGGACAATCTGGTTCTGAAAAGAGTATTAAGCGCGAATGTTGACTTCCATGATTCTGACTATGACATGCTGCAATTATCCGGTACTTGGACTAGAGAACGCCATATTCACAAAAGACCACTCGTTCCTGGCATCCAGCGGATTGACAGCAAACGCGGCTCCAGCAGCCATCAGCAGAATCCTTTTATGGCCTTGCTTGCAAAAGATGCAACAGAGGATCATGGCGAAGTTTACGGGTTCAGCCTTGTGTATAGCGGAAGTTTCCTTGCCCAAGCAGAAGTGGATCAATACGGAATTTCCAGAGTAGGGATCGGTATTCAACCTTTTAACTTTCAGTGGTTGCTTGAACCGGGCGAATCCTTTCAGGCTCCAGAAGCCGTATTGGTAAGATCCAGTGAAGGGCTTGGTGGATTATCGAGAACCTATCACCGTCTGTATCGGACCCGATTATGCAGAGGTGAATTCCGCGATAGCAAGCGTCCTATTCTGATCAACAACTGGGAAGCGACTTATTTTAATTTTAATGCGGATAAAATCAAAGAAATTGCTAAAGCAGGCAAAGAGCTAGGCCTGGAGCTGTTCGTGCTGGATGACGGCTGGTTCGGCAAACGTGATAACGACGACAGCTCCCTGGGAGATTGGGTAGAGGATCGTCGCAAGCTGCCTGAAGGTCTTGGAAAGCTAGGGGAAGATATCACAGCAATGGGCATGGAATTCGGATTATGGTTCGAGCCAGAAATGGTATCGCCAGAAAGTGATCTTTACCGTGAACATCCAGACTGGTGTCTCCATGTACCTGGGCATAAAAGTTCGTTAGCCCGCCAGCAGCTAGTGCTGGATTTATCCCGCAAGGATGTATGCGATTATATCGTCGAGTCAGTTAGCTCGGTATTGTCATCTGCTCCGATTACTTATGTGAAATGGGATATGAACCGGAATATGACAGAGATTGGATCAGCGCTTCTTCCAGCCGAACGTCAACGCGAAACGGCACACCGTTATATCCTTGGACTTTATGATGTGCTGGAACGTATCGTTTCCCGTTTCCCTCATATTTTGTTCGAAAGCTGCTCTGGTGGTGGCGGACGATTTGATCCGGGGATGCTGTATTATATGCCACAGACCTGGACTAGCGATGATACGGATGCAGTGGAAAGATTAAAGATCCAATACGGAACAAGTATTGTGTATCCAGCGAGTTCAATGGGTGCCCATGTGTCGGCTGTTCCTAACCATCAGGTGCATCGTATTACTCCTTTGGAGACACGTGGTCATGTCGCGATGTCGGGTAATTTCGGCTACGAGCTGGATTTGACCAAGCTTACTGAAGCTGAACGCGAGGATATCCGCAAGCAGGTTTCGGAGTACAAGGAACTGAGAATGCTGATTCAGTACGGTGATTTCTATCGACTGCTTAGTCCTTTTGAAGGAAACGAGACGGCATGGATGTTTGTTTCCGCTGATAAAAAAGAAGCCTTCGCCACCTACTTCCAAGTTCTGGCCGGGCCTAATCCACCGTTGCGCAGATTGCGTCTGAAAGGACTCGACCCTGCAAAATCGTATAAGCTTGAGCTTAACGGCGGAGTATACAGAGGGGATGAGCTGATGCACTTCGGACTCACGATTCCACAGCTCGAGGGCGATTTCAGAAGCCTACTTTTCGTGCTTAGAGAAGTTTAATCAAAAAAGGAGGGTGCCCCGAAAGCCATTGGCTGCTGGGCACCTTCCTTTTTTTTCTCCTTTTTCGAGTTCTTTTGTGACTAGCTGCGCGCCCGAAGCTGTTATTGGATGAGGCGCTTTGCGAGATGCTTACTTGGCCGGGGACTACCAGACGCGAATTAGTGCGACTTGCAAGTAGCTTGGCGCCACTGGAGCTGATTGTTTATACTGAAGCCGGCGGGCTCAAATTGGTGCACCATGTAAGTTGCTTACCCAGCCAACACAGTGCTATCGGACTCAAATGCCGCTAACCGCTCTCTTTCCACACATTTGGAGTTTTATCGGACCGCATAGTCGCTATTGACTCGAAAAGTACCTAATAAGCACCTCTTTCGAAGGAATAGCAGCACTGGAGTCCGAAACTGTGCTCAAAAGGCGAAAAATTAGCAAATAGCGTCATCTGAGTCCGAAAGCGGCGGTGGAGGGGGCGACTCGGTGCTGCTGTACTCGAATTAGGGTGTTTAACAAGCTGCTTACCAAGCTGGTGACTGCTGGATGCGAATTAGTACGACTTGCAAGTTGCTTACCCATCCAACACAGTGCTATCGGACTCAAATGCCGCTAACCGCAGCCTTTTCACACATTTGGAGTTTTATCGGACCGCATAGTCGCTATTGGCTCGAAAAGTACCAAATATGCACATCTTTCGAAGGAATAGCTGCACTGGAGTCCGAAACTGTGCTCAAAAGGCGAGAAATTGGCAAATAGCGTCATTGGGGTCCGAAAGTGGCGGGGGATGGTTGTGAGTCGGTGCTGCCAGATCTGAATGGTTACTACTTGCATCCACCGGCCCCGAATTAGCACGCCACGCATGCCACTCAGCTCTATCGAAGCCGAACGGTTATGCCGAGCAACATCAATTTTCAAAAAACACATGCTTGGACAGGAACTCCAGATCCTGCTCGCGGTAAGTGGAGGGGCTGACTCCAAAATAGGAACGAAAGACTTTGCCGAAATAGCTGGCATTGTCAAACCCGGTGTCCACAGCGATCTGGTAGATCGTCTGATCTGTTGTTTTCAGCATAGATGCTGCCAGCTCGATCCGTCTCCTTCTTAAATACTCAAAAGGTGAGAGATTGATGTTTTTTTGAAATAGTCTGCAAAGATGATGTTTGGAAATTCCAACATGTGCGGCGACATCGTCTAAGCTAAGGTTATTATTGTGCAGATCATTTTTCATGAATTGTATTGCGGCATGGAGTTTGTCATTTTTTATATAGGTGGTTAACAAACTCGGTTTCTTGAGGTATTTCTCCATGGACAATATCCACTGAAAGGCTTTCCCCGTTAGAAAATGCAAATCTCTTTCCTCATCAACCTGTATGTCCTTGAACATACTCCACAATAAATCCATCGGAACCGATTCCTGAGGGAGTTCTATAATGGGACCGCCATGTGCGATCAGCTGGTTCCAGAGTGAAATAGCTAGAGGTCCTCGTACATTCAGCCAAATGAATTCCCAGGGCTCTGTACCTTCCTCCGGATAATAATATCTGTGTATACTGGGGACAGTCACTAGGAAAGCTTTGCCCTTTGTTAATGGGTGAACAACCCCGTCTATTTCAATTCTACCCTCTCCAGATAAGGTGTACTGAAAAATAACACAACTTCTCTCCGTCCGGTTCTGGCCGTTAAATGAATATGCCGGAGTCTCGGCTTGTTCCCAGCCAATGGAATCAAACAGAAGCATAGAAGCTTGTTCTTCCGAGCGAATGGTGTAGGAGGAGCGCAACATTAGCAGGTTTCCTTTCCATGGTTCGTTACTTCATTCAAAGTGTAAACTTTTTTGCTGATCTGTTCAATTTTTGTTTCATTTAATCTGCTGTCTTCGATATTGATAAGGCGTAATGCCGTACTGATCTTTGAATAGCTTAATGAAATATTGTGGCTTTTTGTAGCCGACTAGATGTGAAATATCGAGCACATGTAAGTTGGAATCGATCAATAACTTGGAGGCCTTTTCCAAGCGTTTAGAAGAAATGTAGCTCGATAAATTTTCGCCCGTCTCCTGCTTATAAAATTTGGACAGGTAAACAGGATGGAGGTGAACAATTTTTCCTAAGTCCTCCAGGCTCAAGCATTCACTAATATGATTGGAGATATAGGCTTGAATGGTATGAACAATATTTTGATTGGAAAATTTAGCGCTTCTATCTAATTGGGTGAGGCTCTGCAAGATGGATTGAAGAGCCGTATTTGGCTCTGATAATTGATTGAAAATCCAGTCTGCGGCCTCAGCTGATTGGATTTTAGCGGTTGTGGAATACAGCAAATTAATGAATTCGAGCAGGTAGAGGAGCTTTTGTTTTTTGACAGTGAGCTTGGCAAAGTTTTTTAAAATGTTTTTTCTGGTTTGCTCCCATTCTCCAAGCTCTAATTTAGGGAGAGCACTAGAGTCATGCAGCATAGTAAAGTCACTGGTACCTATATTTTCATTAAAAAAGAAATGATAAAAAATATGCCGAACAGCATGCTTTTGAGAAAATTCAAACGGCTCGGAAAAAGAAATGGAATCGACGCTGCTTGCCACAGTTTCGATATTTGATTCTGGAATAATTCCAGTAATGGCTGATGGAGTGGTCCAAATAAAGTCTCGTCCACCATTATGATCTTTTAACATCATTTCATCTTTCCCACTAGCCCCTGAGACATGAAAAAAGCAAAAATGCTCATTCCGGAAGGTAGAATCGAATGTACTGTAATCATTACGTATTGGGGAAGATTCGCTAATAACAGATAGCAGGTAACCTAGCCCATCTATCTTTTTCTCTACCACTGGGGTTTTTGAGGGTTTCTCAGCGATACTCTTAATAACTTGACTCATGGCTTTTTCCATATCCTCTTTATCTACCGGCTTGAGTAAATAATCCAAAGCGCCCAGACGAATGGCTTGCTGTGCATAATCAAATTGAGAATAACCGGAAAGAAAAATCACCTTGGTTTTGAGCTTTTTTTCATGAACATGATGCAGTAAATCAATGCCGGATACCTCGGGCATACGAATATCTGTAATAAGAATATCTATATGATTCTGATTCAATAGCTCCTTGGCTTCAATCGAATTTGTTGTCGCCTCAATATGCTCAATCCCAAATTTGTTCCAATCCAGCAGGTGTTTTAAATATTCAACGATGTAATGCCCGTCATCAACTATCAATAATCGCATATTGACCTCCTTCATCCAGCGAGAAATCTATGAATGCCAGCACGGATAAACCGCCCCAGTCATTAATGAAGAAACGCAGTCCGCTTAATTCACCATACGCATTTTTGAGGCGATGATGAATGTTCCAAAGACCAATTCCTCTTGATCCTTCAGGAGGGGATTCATTCTCAAGCCTGGCCATTAGCTGGTGTATTTCCTCAGCAGTAAGCCCCTTACCATCATCGGCTACAATAATTAACGCTCCAGTATCAAGTGCTTTTACATCTATAGTAACGCGATAAGCCCCTTGCTGTTCTTCAATCCCATGCTGAATCGCGTTCTCGACCATAGGCTGGATAATCAGTGGCATAATCAGATGCTCTCCCAGTTCAGGGGGCAGGTTGATTTCATAATTTATTTTTTTGGAAAGTGACATGATGGATAAAAAATGATCGGCAAGCTGCAATTCAGAAGCCAACGTAACATTATCTGAATTCATTTTTGTTAAATAACGATAGTACTCTGCTAAATGTTTGCTCATCTGCATTACGGCTTCCGGTGAAGTTTTTGCCACAGCCATAATGAAAAACAGATTATTGTAAAGAAAATGTGGATTGATCTGAGCCTGCAGCTGTTTCACTTCCGCGTTTCTGCGCAGCTCGGTTTCTATTTTTAATGAAGCGAATAAAGCCTGTATTTTGGCGACCATGTGGTTAAAGCTTTTAAATAGACTATAAAATTGATTGTCCGGGTTCTCACTAATTCTGGTGCTGTAATTCCCTTGTTCCACTTGGTAGAATTTCTTGTCGAGCAGATATACATTGCGATAATAGTTTCGATAGAACATAAAAATCACGATAAGGCCAATGATCAAGATCATTAAGATGCTGACAAAAAACACCTGTTTATTCCGGTTAAGCGGATTCAAAAAATCACTCATTCGCGTATAGGTAACTAGATACGTATCAATCGGCTCAATATACTTTGATAAAACATAATAATCGTCATCGTTGATATGATAGTCAAACTTTAGAATTTCATGTGCATTGGGTGTTATCGTCTCCTTGGCTTTTTCCTCGATTCGAATATCCACCGCTTTATTGCTAATCATCAAACTCTTGTTCACAAGCAAAAAGGCATTGGAGCTCTCACCGCCACTCACTGCTTTTTCTAAAAGACTTGTTAAATACTCCTTTTTCAGCTTAACGCCCACAATGTATTGAATATTGGCAGGATTCTTAGGCTCATGAATATAAGGGTAGATTGAAAAATAATACAAATTATTATTAACAATCTGCCAGCCTCGCTGCGTGACCTTCTGAAAGGGCTGTTTGGCAAGCGAATCATGACCCGTAAAAATAAAAGTGCCGTCCGATTTCCAGTAGATACCGATAGATTCAATCGCCTGACTGGAGAGAAGTGGTGCTGATATGCGGTCATAGATATCATTTTTTTTCATCTGGGCATCGTAATTGTTCATCTCTTGTATTTTGCTTTGATAGAAACGTACGGAGGTGTCGGCTGTATATTGGATGCCATACAAACTTGCCTCAGAGATGATGCCATCCAGTATGCTTTCCGTATAAGCTAGCTGATTTTTGGAGGAGTTAACCAAGCTCTCTTGAATGGTTTTGGAACCTAGGGAGTTCATTATGAAAAACAAACTTAAGGTAAGTAAAAGGAAAAAAACGAAAAAATATATGAATCGTTTCATATTTACTTTTTTAATCATAAGCATTACTCCTGTCGCTAGGACTCGTGTGAATTCATCATAAGCCATATATTCCAAAAGAAAAAGGGAAGAGCTCTCGCAAAATGAAAGCGTTTATAAAGATGTTTAGCGAGTGGTTATGATATTTAATTTGAGACATTTTCGAATGAAAGCGCTTTTGTTAACATTAAACCAGAAAGAAATTAGCAGCCAAGAATGTAAAAGGGGGTAAGCACAATAGCACAGATAATGAATACCCAGCTCAAATGGAGTGAGAAAGCCAACGTTAAAAAAAGCAGAAAAAATCCTTGGAAAAAGGAAATCAAAAAAAATTGGCCATTGTATGTTTTATGTATCCCAGCTTTGGTATTCGTTCTAATTTTTGCCTACGGTCCTATGGTCGGATTAGTGATGGCCTTTCAGGATTACAAGCCCTGGCTTGGAATTACAGGTTCAACTTGGATTGGTTGGGATAACTTCGCAAGAATCTTTCAATATAAAGAGGCGACACAATCTATTATCAACACCCTCATTATTGCTGTAATCAAAATTATAGTGGGAATTATCGTTCCTATCTTTATGGCGATTCTGCTAAGCGAGATTAGAAACATGGGGATTAAAAAGAGTATTCAAACCTTGGTCTATTTACCGCATTTCCTCTCTTGGGTAACCGTTGCCGGAATCATGATTGATATCTTAGGTCTGGATGGGGGCATAAATCATTTTCTTACGAATTTCCTCGGACTGAAACCGATTTTCTTTTTGGGCGATCCTACGCTGTTCAGACCGACGATCATCATCAGTGATTTATGGAAAAACTTCGGATTTGGCATGATTGTTTACTTAGCGGTGATTACAGGGATCGACCCTTCTTATTATGAGGCCGCCGAGATCGACGGCGCTTCACGCCGCCAACAAATACGCCATGTTACTTTACCGAGTATGATGCCGATGATCATCGTAATTGCAACGTTAAGCCTTGGGAATATCCTGGATGCAGGATTTGACCAAATCTTTAACTTATACAATCCACTCGTCTATAGTACGGGAGATATCATCGATACTTATGTTTACCGGTCATCCTTATTGAATGGCCAATACGGTTTTGGTACCGCTGTTGGGTTGTTTAAATCCGGCATCAGCTTCATATTAATCGTAATTTCCTATCGAATTGCTTACAAGGTAGCTAACTACAAAATATTTTAAATCGACGTTGTTAAGCTTACAAAACTGTTAGGAGGAATGGGAGTGTATTATAAATCCAAGGGATATAGGATATTTTCGATTTTCAATCATATCCTCCTGATTCTAGTAGCCTTATCGTGTTTATTGCCTATGCTTCATTTGCTAGCACAATCATTTAGCAGTAAGACAGCGGTAAATGGGAATTTGGTATCCTTTTGGCCGGTGGACTTTAATATCGAAGCCTATGTGAAAACTTTTAAAAACACGAATTTTACAGGCTCGATGAGAATCTCAGTGGTCCGGACGGTGCTGGGGACGTTAATCAGTATGTTTATTATTACAACGGCAGGGTATGCCTTGTCCAAAGATTTCCGGGGGCGTAATGCTTTAATGTGGATTTTTATATTCACGATGTTGTTTTCCGGTGGTTTGATTCCTTCTTATATATTGGTTACGAAACTTGGGCTCAAGGACACGATCTGGTCGCTCGTGCTTCCCGGTGCCTTCGGAGCTTATAATTTGATTCTGATTATGAATTTCTTTAAAACAATCCCTAAGGCGCTTGAAGAGGCGGCATTTATCGATGGGGCTTCGTTCTTCGTCATTTTCCGGAAAATCTATCTTCCGCTTTCCCTTCCCGGTCTGGCAACCGTCGGATTGTTTATCATGGTGGGGAGCTGGAACGCATGGTTTGATGGGATTTTGTATATGTCGAATACAACGGACTATCCGTTAGCTTCATTCTTACAGACTGTAGTTGTGCAAGGTTCAGCGCAGAGTATGGCACTTAGTCAATCAGAAGCAGCCGCGTTGTCAGAACAGAGTATCAAAGCTGCGCAAATTTTTATTAGCACACTGCCCATTATCCTTGTGTACCCGTTTCTACAGAAGTATTTTGTCAAAGGCATCGTTCTGGGTGCTGTAAAAGAATAACGTGACCAACATATAAAACTTTAATTCAAAGGAGCTTATTGATGAAAAAAACAGGGGCCTTAATAACGACTACTGTATTGATGGCAGGATTGCTAGCGGGCTGCGGCTCAAACGGTAAAGAATCTAATGCGGCAGAAGCGGTTCTCAAAGACGGCAAATACGATCCTCCTATTACTATCAACATCGCCAAGCAACAAGATGAGAATGCCGGTAAATATATCAACGGGGAGAGCTTAAATGATAATGTGTTGACCCGCTGGGGTGTGGAGAATCTAGGGATTAACATCCAAACTACTCTTTTGGGCGGTGATGCCTCCCAATATAATACGAAACTTCGTTTAGCGCTCACTGGTTCCGAGAAGCTTCCGGATGTTTTGCCAGTGTATGACACCTCCTTAGAAAATGATCTGATTCAATCTGGACTTGTAAAAGATATTGCGGAAGACATTAACAAATATATGCCTGAGCGTCTGAAAGAAATATATAAACAATATCCAACAACGTTCAACCCGGTTATCCAGGACGGCAAGGTTTATGGGATGGCGATCTCGCCCAATCTCACTGAAGGTGAAGTCATGCTTATCCGTCAAGATTGGTTAGATAAATTAAATTTAAAAGCGCCAACAAATATAGATGAATTTGAACAGGTAATCGCTGCTTTTACGAATGATGACCCGGACGGTAACGGAAAAAATGATACTTATGGATTTGATTTCTCGGGAAAAGATTCTTACAACACGGGCTGGGTAAGCGATTCTGTAATGATTTTTAGTGCTTATACAGGGAAGAGTCTCCCCGGCCAATGGTATAACGACAATGGTAAACTCACTTACGGTTCCGTCGCTGATGGGACAAAAGATGCGTTAGCTAAACTACGCGATTGGTACTCCAAAGGGTATTTAAATAAGGAGTTAGCTACACAGGGTGCCTGGGATGCACTGGCGGATTTCACTGAAGGTAAAGCAGGGATTATTATTGGCCGTCCTTGGCTGTACGGCAGTGTTAAAGATGTGGAAACTAACGTAAAAGGGGCTAAAATCAAAGCTTACCCAACAATCAACGGTGTAAGTGGGGATCGAACCTACCAATCCGGTCAACAGAACGATGGTGTCTTTATGTTTAATAAAGACTTTAACAATATGGAAGCTTTCTTCTTGTATTATGACAAGCTTTACGATGCAGCATTTGGTACCGGAGATTTCAAATATGGTTATGCTCAGGGATATGATTATGACATCGTAGGCGATGAAGTGGTATTCGATTCCAAAAAATTCAATACTCCTTTGGATGCCGCTCAAGGTGTAGGAAAAATGGCTTTTACCAAAAATACACCAAGTGTTGATGGCCCAGGTAAATCTTTTTATGATCTTTCCAAAGGTGCAAAAGCAGAGAATGGGGTCTTGATCAGATCGGCAGCAAATGATGAAACAGCCAAAGAGGGATATGTGATTTCCTATGAGAATAGAGAGTCGCTGCTTCCAAATGCATTTAACGGTCCACCTACCAAGACCATGCAGACAACCTGGGAGCAACTGAATACGATGGAAAAGGAAACCTTCACCAAAATTATTTACAGTAAAGAGCCGCTAACTGCGTACGATGACTTCGTGAAGCAATGGCATGACAAAGGCGGTACGATAATTTCCGGAGAAATCAACGAATGGTATAACAATGCTAGCAAGGTGGATGTGATGTCTCAGATGGGATTGAAATAAGTTCGCAAGAACAGCAGGTTCAGTTAAGATCATCCTTGGCCGAACCTGCTTTTTTGTATAAAAATCTGATCCTCTGGAGGATAATCATGGACGAAAACGCGAATACAGTCACCCTACTAAATAGCGCTCCGCTTCTGGATATGAACGGAAATCCTGTACATGCACACGGTGGACATATGCTCTGTACGGATGGATATTATTACTGGTTTGGTGAGAACCGGATGGATCGGCGGAGAGTGAGCTGCTACCGGTCTGTGGATCTAGTGAATTGGGAATGGCGCAATGATGTGCTCACACTCGATTCACCGGTACAGCCAATTTATCATCGCACCACATTAGAGCTTGAACCCTTGGACAGGGAGGGTCGCCCAACGGGTGCGGTAATTGAGCGTCCAAAAGTACTCTACAACAAACTTACAGGGAGATTTGTTATGTGGATGCATTGGGAAAATGGACGCGACTACTCTGATGCGCGCTGCGCGATCGCTGATTGCGGGACGGTAGATGGGGATTATGTTTACCGGGGCAGCTTTAATCCGATAGGTAACATGTCTCGTGACTGCACCCTGTTCCAGGATGACGATGGGACGGCTTATTTTATCTCCGCGGCAAGGGAAAATGCTGATCTTATTATGTATCGTCTGTCACCTGATTACCTCAGCATAGAAGAACAGGTCAAGACCTTGTGGCCCGGACAAGCACGTGAAGCACCTGCATTAATGAAGCGTCAGGGTGTATACTTTCTCATCTCGTCCGCCTGTACGGGCTGGTTGCCTAACCAAGGAACCTATGCCTGGTCTGAGGAATTATTTGGTCGTTGGTCACCCTTGCTGCCTTTGGGCGACATCACTACATACGACAGCCAGCCTGCTTTTATAGTTCCTATTGTAGGAACAGACAATGACCAGTGCTCTTACCTGTATGTTGGGGATCGCTGGGACCCTGCGGATTATTATGCCTCTTCCTATGTATTTCTGCCGCTCAGCTTTCCTTCTGGCCGGGAAATGAAGCTTGACTGGGCAGAGCGAACGATGATTGACCTTAGGAAGGGAGTCGTAGCTGTGGAATGCAGCTCTGGTAGTGATCTGTTCAGATTGAAAAGCTTAGGAATGGGGCTTTATCTGGCGGCGGGAAATCAATCCATTGAACATGAGGAGACCCTGAACGTCGAAGTCCGGACGCTTTCGTATGAAGATCAGCAGCAGAGATGGACGGTTGAATACGGGGAGACGGGTAGGGCAAGAATTCGAAACAGTGAAAAGGCCTTATCTATTGGCCCGTTGAATTCCTTGCTGCTGGAGCCTATTCGTGACAACGAAGATCAGTTTATATGGTTGCTTACAGAGTCTGAAGCAGGTTCACTGACTATTGGGAGCAATGACGGAAGAGTTCTTACCGTAGCAGGAGAACAGCGTGGGGGTTGGGGTTGTGTGTTTCTTGAATCCAAACGCTGCCATGATCCCCGTCTAGGTGCAGACCCGCAGCTTTTTCAACTGATTTCAGTAAGGTAAACAGTTTAGAGAAAAGAGGTATACCGATGAGTTTATCTGTCTCCTTCCCTGTGGAATGGTTTAAAAGTGCCCCCCATACACAACTTACTGCGACTTCCTCTGAGGCATTTCAGTTAATCACTACACCAGAAGGTGGTGGATTTGAGCTTCAGCCAGGGCAGCTGGAATCCGCCGCTTGGTGCGATTATGGTTTCGTTAATGCGGAGGTTTACCATGAAAGCCATGACGTTCTGGTGCTGTTATTCAGTTTTTATGATCGGGATCATCGCGTCATTACTTATCATGTAGGAATTTTACCTGGTGTACGCACGAAAATTTGTTTACCCTTGATTCATTTAAATGGGGAGAAGCTGTTCCTTCCCCGTTATCCGGGTGTGATGCAGACAGTACTGAGGGGAGATGCAGGCATCGATCGCAAGCATATCACCCGATTCTCTATCGCTACTCTCCCTTCAACAACAAGTAGAGCTGTGCAAATTAGTGGCTTGGCACTAAGTCTAACTGAGCCCGCCTTTGAGTATGAACAGCAACCATATATAGATGATCTGGGCCAATTAAAGGGAAGGGATTGGCCAGGAAAAACGGTTGATGCAGAAGCGTTGACCGATCGGCTGCACGCAGAGCGGCAATTTGTGGCACAAGTTGATCACAGTGGAGGTGACCTCAGCAGGTACGGAGGTTGGAAAGCGCTGAGTTTCGCGGCAACCGGATATTTCCGCACGGAGTTTGACGGCAGCCGCTGGTGGTTCGTTGATCCAGAGGGTTATGCCCTGTTTAGTACGGGGATGGACTGTGTGGGTCCAGCCTGTTCTATGCATGTAACGGGTATGGAACACTTGATACCCTCGTTGCCGGAGCGGGAAGGAATCTATCAAGAAGCTTGGTCACAGGATGGCGAGGAATTCAGCTTCGAGATTGCTAATCTGATCACTGCTTTTGGGGCGGAGTGGCGCTCTAACTGGGTGGCTATGACGGATTTTCGCTTACAACAATGGGGATACAACACCATCGGTAACTGGTCCAATGATCTTTTCATTAAGGAATCTCAGCTTCCGTATGTTTATCCTCTAGTGGACTTTCCTATGACGGAGCAATCTATTTTCCGGGATTTCCCGGATGTGTTTAGCCCGGAGTATGAGCGGAATGCCGGGAGCTTTGCGGAGCAGCTTCTTCCATTAAGGGAGGACCAGAGAATGGTTGGCTATTTCATGCGTAATGAGCCACATTGGGCATTCGTGGATGGCTTGAATTTGACCGGGCAGATGCTGAAATCTCCGGTCCGTTATGCCAGCAAGAAGGAATTCATTCGCTGGCTTGCAGAAAAGTACAAAACAGTGGAGCAATTAAACAAGGCGTGGGATAGCGTTTTTGAAGAGTTCGAGGATTTATACGATGTATCGAATGTGAATGTAACCGGGGATAATCTCACTTCTGCCCGAGAAGTGGATTATAACCAGTTCAACCGGATCATGATCCGGCGGTATGTAGAAGTGCCAGCCCGTCTTTGCAAGCAGACGGATCCGAATCATCTGAATTTGGGAATGCGTTATGCCTGGGTTGGCAGTGATGAGGTGCTGGAGGGCTGCGAATGGTTTGATGTATTCTCTATGAACTGCTATCAGTTCAGTCCTGACAAGGAACAGATCGCCCAGATCAGCGGACGACTGAACAAACCAGTCATGATTGGGGAATATCATTTTGGTGCGGCTGAAGGCGGCATGTTGGCTTATGGGATCCGTGCGGTGGCAACTCAGAAGGAGCGCGGTGAAGCTTACCGTTATTATGTGGAGCAGGGGGCAGCCATCCCGCAGCTGATCGGAGTTCATTATTTTCAGTGGAATGATCAGCCCGTGCTTGGACGTTATGACGGAGAAAACTATCAAATCGGTGTAGTGGATGTCTGCAACCGTCCATATGAACCTTTCGTACAAGCAGCGAGAAAGGCCCATGACCAGATGTATCGGGTGCGGACGGGTATGACAGCGCCCTATAATATTGTGCCAATAGAGATTCCAAAAACGGGATTCTGATTGCAAATCTTTACAACAAAAAGGCCCCCAGCCAATGGGGGGCCTTTTTTGTCCTCTCCTCTGAAATGTAGCCCCTTTACAAGCCAAGGCCGGAGGAGGGGAGTGAATCATCACGGGAATAGCGCTTGCGGTATTCGCCCGGAGTTATTCCCGCACAACGCTTGAACATACGGATGAAGGAATTTACGTTCTGATAACCGACCTGAAGCGCGATATCCTGAATCCGCAGTTCCAGATTCATTAGCAGCTCTTTCGCCCGCTCAATCCGCAGATTGTTCAGATATTCACTGAAGTTGATGTTTGTCTTCTCTTTGAAAATGCTGGACAGGTAACCAGGAGTTAAATTTAACTTGTCTGCTACTAGGTTGAGGTTGATGTCCTCGCCGTAATGTTTGTCTAAGTAATCCAGTACAAAGCTGATAATGGGGTCGCGCGACTCCGAGTGGCTATTGATGACCACGAGCACAGGACGAACCAGATCACGCAGCCATTCCTTGTATTGATCCATTGAGTGGAAAGCGTTAAATGGCTCTAGTCGGGGTGGTAAGAGACGCTCAGCTTCCGTTTGGGGCAGATTCAGCTTCGTCACCGTTTTGCTTGTCTGTTCCGCTGCTCCCAAGGCAAATGCCCGAAAATCCGCCGCCGCCGCATCCTTGTGCTGCAGCTGCTCCAGCTGACGATCCAACCAAGTGAATACAGCCTCCTCATTGCCAGACTGCAGCAGATTGTGCAGCTCCTCTCCGTGGGTCACCTTTAAATGAAAGGATTTGGCGGATGAGGCTCTAGGTTCTACGATAATTTGTGTTTCCCCGTTTAATCTACGCTCATTTAACAAAATCGATAGATTATTGTAGGCATCGGTAAATGAGGTTTCGCCTGAATATACCGGACTTACAGCAATAGTCAGATATAAGGATGTCTCCGAATCCAGCAGCTCCTTAAGTGTATCAAGAGCCTGCAGAAAACTGCTCTGCGGTCCGGGATTGAACAGGAGCAGCATGAGCTGATCATGTTCCGGCTGGAGTGCGACGCTTTCACTTTCTCCACCAGTGATCAAGTTTTGAACCAGCTTCCATAACATCAGTGTGTGTTTCTCCAATTCGTCCGGTAAGGTTTTGAAGCTGACCTTGAACAGAATGGAGGCATAGGGCTGTTCGGATTGCCTTACATCTTCAAGCTCCGCGAGGCTTTTACTCAGCGGGATATTTTTCACTTTATGAGTATAGGCATATTGGCGCACCAGTGAGTTCTTATGATCAAGATCGGTCTGGATGAAGCGGTTATTCTCCAAAATGGAGCTCAGGTGGTCGCCGATAATGGCGAATTCCTTCACACTGCTTAATTTTTCAGGCCGGCTGCCCGCTTTACGGTCCAAGGCGGCAATCAGGCGCTGGAGCGGTTGGTTAAGCCGGTGGCTGAAGATTAGGGATGAGAGGACACTGATCAGTACTGCCGCAGAGAGTAATACAGCCAACAATAGCTGCATACCACGCATTTCCGCAGCAATAGCCGCCACCTGGGTCACTCGGATATATGTGAATCCAGTCTGTTTACCTTTTTCATAGAAGTAATATTGGTCTCCGACCCGCTCATGGGCATTGTCACTTTCCGGAAGCTGGCTTGTTTGCAGCTTCCCCTCTGATGTGGAAAACAATAGATTCTTCTGCGCATCCAGGATATAAAACGGGGTATTGCCGGCATCTCCGTAGGCAGCCTGCATCCGCTGCGGATTCAGCATGACAATGCCGTACACCTCCTCATAAGGAATCGCTTTGACCAGCACTGGCATTAACCTTCCGAGCGTACGGGTGGAATTTATGGTTTTCTCGGTAAAGGTTGCGGCGGGCATGACTTTTAAAAATTGATTGTCCATCGTTTGCCGGCTCCAGTACTCCGGAGGGTATTCTGCACTGAAGTAGTATTTACCGAACATATCTGCGGCGCTGCTTAGGCCCTCCCTCTCCAGTACATAATTTTCCTTTTTAAAATAGAGAATGAAATTTTCGATATGCAGAAAAGGATTAGCATACAGCGTTGAGAGATCCGATATTACTTCTGCCGGGATATCATATCGGCGGTTCTCTTTGAGGTGACTTAGAATGCCCAGATTGGCAGTCCATGAATCGGATTGGGTGAGGGCAAGAATGATGTTCTGGGTCAACCGGAAATGATTTTCGTAGCCTTCGACCGTTTGTGCGAGGCCAAGCTCATTTTGCCGGATCATCTCCTTATAGATTTTGCCGCTTAAATACAGATGGGAGAACAGATTAAATGATGCCAAAATTAAGATGACACTGAGGAAGCTTAGCATCAGCTTAACGAACAGGGCATTCAGCGCAAATTTGCCAGTAACCGATCCCTTCATATGTATCCCCCTTTGGATGCACCCGTAAATGAATTGGATTAATTCTATCATAGCGGCAAAAAGCTAACACCAACAATATGCAATTTTGCTGATTTGTACGCTATTCTATGGAAATCCGCAGTTAAGGCGAAATGTTATATAACATGTAGATAGCGCTTTCCAAAGAAATGCAGCTATAATTCGGAGACAAATCCCGGAAAAAAGGGGGAAGTAATCTGACATCTATATGAGTTATGATCATTTTAACAAGAGGAGACATGCATATGGCTCAAGCTAGCGTAGTGCAGGACAAAATGCGAAAGAAAGTGCACCGGCGATCCCAACGACCTCAACGCCACAAAGCGGGAATCCTTCGAACTTGGAATAAAAACAAGGCGCTCTGGCTGCTGTTCCTGCCGTGCCTGTTGTATTATTTGATCTTCCGCTATGCACCGATGTTTGGATTAGTTATCACTTTCAAGGATTACAATCTTTTTAAAGGGATTTGGGCCAGTGATTGGGTGGGACTCAAATATTACAGGATGTTTATAGAGAATCCCGATTTTTGGCCGCTGATGAAAAACACTTTTCTGCTTGGTTTATATAAGCTGTTTTTTGGCTTCCCGGCACCAATTCTACTGGCGATTCTGCTTAATGAGGTGCGCAAGGCTGCTTTCAAACGAGTTGTGCAGACCGTCAGCTATCTTCCACATTTTATCTCAAATGTCATTGTAGCCAGTATGGTAATCATGTTTTTATCCCCAACCGGAGGGCTGATTAATAATCTGCTTGGTGCCATAGGGATTGGACCGATCAATTTCATGAATGAACCTGGATTGTTCCGCGGTATTTATGTCCTGTCGGAAATCTGGCAGCATATCGGCTGGGAGACTATTATCTACTTGGCCGCTTTGACCGCTATCGACCCTCAGCTGTATGAAGCTGCTGATATGGACGGAGCCAGCCGCATGCGTAAAATATGGCATGTCACCTTGCCCGGCATTTCACCCGCCATCGTGATCACCTTGATTCTTAATATCGGTAAAGTGCTCGAGATTGGCTTCGAGAAGGTATTCCTGATGCAGAACCCGGCGATCTACGACACAGCGGATATTATCAGTACTTATGTCTATAGGGTGGGTATGGTGCAGGGGAACTTCAGCTATGGCGCTTCTATTGATCTTTTTATGGGCGTGATTAGCTTGATCTTCATCTATACAGCAAATTACATCAGCCGTCGTGTAAGTGAGACAAGTTTATGGTAGAAAAGAGGTGTGGTGATGAGATCACCCCGTTTATCCTGGTTTAATGTCGTGAGCACTTTTATCCTTCTTGTGGTTGTGGTGGTCACGCTTTATCCGTTCCTGCATATGCTTGCTGTCTCTCTCAGTAGTGATGTGCATGTCATGAAGAATACAGTTTCTTTTTGGCCTAAGGGTTTTAACCTGAATATGTATAAGCTTGTACTCGGAGATTCGCAAATCTGGGTGGCTTACAAAAATACACTCATTTACACCGTGCTTGGCACCCTGATCTCGCTGGTGGTCACCTCCACGGGTGCCTATGCACTCTCACGCAGTGATATGGCGCTGCGCAAGAGCTTCACCCTGTTGATTGTGGTGACGATGTTTTTCAGCGGAGGGATGATTCCCACATTCCTCGTGGTTCGCTCCCTGGATCTGGTCGATACCGTATGGGGCATGGTGCTGCCGGGTGCGGTTAGCACCTGGAATCTGATTCTGATGCGGACCTTTTTCTCCGGCATTCCTAAAGAGCTGGAGGAGTCAGGCCGCATCGACGGACTGAATGATATCGGTATATTTATCCGTATTATTGTTCCGCTTTCCAAGGCTTCCTTCGCCACCATAGCGCTCTTTTACGCGGTTGGCATGTGGAATAACTTTATTTACCCGCTGCTCTACCTGCGCTCACCGGATTTGTTCCCGCTGCAAGTACTGCTGCGCAATCTGGTGCTGGCTGGCAGTGCTAGCTCGGGAGATGTCACTAGCATTGGAGGTGACAACATGGTGATAGAAGAATCGCTGAAGTACGCGACGATTATGGTCTCGACGCTTCCGATTCTGATTGTGTATCCATTTGTGCAGAAGTATTTCGTTAAGGGGGCCATGATTGGTGCGGTTAAAGGCTGAGGCGGGTGGAACCGTCACAAATTCAGAATAAGGGAGAGATCGTAATGAACAAATGCAAATCTGTACTGCTGCCACTGGTGATTGCAGCAACCGTAGTAACTGGCTGCAGCGGAGGGGGCAATGACACCTCGCCTCAGAGTAATACTCAGGGCAGCAGTACCGCTTCACCTACTGACTCGTCCAAAACGGAAAAAACCTTCACTGCGCTCTTAGACAACAATGCTACGTTCCCTTATTCGAAAAGCTGGCCCATTTGGAGCTGGCTGAAGGAGAAAACCGGTGTCACACTTGAGGTGCAGACCCCTTCCGGAAAGCTTGAAGAGAGCTTGAACCTGGCGATTGCCTCGAAGGCAATGCCGGATCTGATGTATATGCCTAACCGCAAAGAATCGAATAAATTCGGGCAACAGGGTGCGTTGGTGGATTTGATGGAGTATATGGACAAAATGCCGAATCTGACCGCCTGGGTAAAGCAGTATCCAGAGGAAGCGAAGGCTGCACTGTCTGCTGATGGCAAAATGTATATGTTCCCGAATCAGGGCTTTGGCGAGACGAACCGCATGATCTGGTTATACCGTAAAGACATTTTTGACAAAGAAGGAATCCAGGCACCAGCCACATATGAGGAGCTGCATACAGCTCTAAAAACCTTGAAGGCAAAATATCCGGACAGCTATCCGCTTTCGATCCGCTACGGCCAAATTCCCGATGAAATGAATGCCAATATGACAGTGAATTACGGGACGGGTGAAGGGGCTTATTATGATTTTGATAAAAAAGAGTGGCTTTTTGGACCCACGGAAGATAGTTACAAGGAAATGGTTGGCATGTGGAAAATATTTTATGACGAAGGGCTGATTCCACCCGACTTTCTATCTCTGCAAACTAAGCAATGGCAGGACATGGTGTCCACGGGCAAATCGTTTGTGACCATCGATTACATCAGCCGGATCGATTTTTTTAACAATGCGATGCAGCAGGAAAATCCGGAGTTCAACATGCAGTTCATGGCTCCTCCAGCGGGCATTGCCGGCGGCAAGCAACTGAACCCGTATTTTCATTATATGGAAGGTGGCCTAACCGTGGCTTCAACCTCAAAGAACATCGATGATGTGATGAGCTATATGGACTTTTTTTATTCCGAAGAGGGACGTACGCTCAGCAGCTGGGGCGTGGAGGGCGAGACGTATGTGAAGGAAGGCGACACGATTAAGTTCAAACCAGAGTACAACGATGTGATCGAAATGCGGAAGCAGACAGGACTTCAGACTAGCGGAACATACACCTGGATCGACTTTGGGGCACATCTGTCGTTGTTCTCAGACAATTTAAAGTATGCCTTTGAAGAAGCGACGAAATATGATCCGTCCATGATGCAGCCACGGCCTGCATTTACGGAGAAAGAGAATGAAATTATTGCGATAACCGGCCAGGCGATCCAAAAACACCGCGATGAAAGCTTTGCCAAGTTTGTTACCGGCTCCCGAAAGCTGGCCGACTGGGACAAATATGTGGAGGAGATGAACAATCTCGGCGTGAATAAGCTGCTGGCTACTTATAAGGAAGCTTACGACCGTGTTCAGAACATTCAGTTAAACGGGAATTAATCTGTCTGGTGCCAAGGACAATAGTTGCCCGGAAAGGATGAGCGGGATGAATGACATCATTAAGCCTTTAGAGACACACAGAGTAGAGCAGATGTCCGTTCAGGTTTACGAAGATCGTAACCTGATGGGCGCTGCGGCGGCATCGCAGGTTGCGCAGAAAATTAGAGCTTTGCTTCAAGATTCTGCGCGTCAGGTCCGAATTGTGTTTGCTGCCGCACCTTCGCAAAATGAACTGTACGAGGGGCTGGTGCGGGAGCAAGGGATTGATTGGTCCCGGGTCAATGCTTTTCATATGGATGAATACATTGGTCTTGCGGCTTCGGCTCCCCAGCGTTTCGGCCGTTTTTTGACAGATCGGCTATACAGTCGGGTTAACCCTGGCCGGGTAGAACTGCTGGATGGTCTCGCCGCTGATGTGGTGCAGGAATGCCAGAGGTATTCGGCTTTGTTGAGCGAGGCGCCTATTGATATCGTTTGCCTCGGGATCGGGGAAAACGGGCATATCGCGTTTAATGATCCGCCAGTCGCTAATTTTACCGACCCGCAGCTGGTCAAAGCGGTCGAACTGGAGGAAGCCTGCCGCCGCCAGCAGGTGAATGACGGTTGTTTTACCGGGCTGGACGAGGTGCCAACCCATGCGCTGACGCTTACGGTACCAGCCTTGCTGGCTGGCCGTCACCTGTACGGAATTGTACCTGGGGTGTCCAAACGCAATGCTTTACAGGCGGCGCTCCATGATTCGATCAGCACGGCATGTCCAGCTACTATACTGCGCACCCATCCGGAGATCACGATGTTCACGGATCGGGCTGCCTTCGGCCTATGAACGCGCCAATTAAAGGAAGGCACTATAAAACTGGGCTGCCGGTTGAGGTAAGTGTCGAGCA
>NZ_JBBODA010000049.1:0-32850 GCF_038002705.1 Paenibacillus sp. FSL H7-0716 | reverse complement strand
GCGAAGCCTTCGCAGCTGCCTTCTCTGCAGCGACGGCGGCGTCCGCCTCCGCTGCTTGCAGAGAAAGCGCGACACGCAGCGCTTTCTCGCGGTAGGCCGTCACGAGCTTGACGCGCGTGCTGCCGCCGGTGTTATAGTCTCCGCTGCGCTCGCGGAACTCATAGAGCAGGCGCTCGCGCCGCCGCTTATTGCTGCGCTGCGCAGGCGGCTTCTCGTCTGGCTCTACGAGCACCTCGACCAGCGGTGCTTTGGTCTTATAAAAGATAACAGTGATCAGCCCAAGACCGAGCCGGCGGCATAATCCGCTAAGCTCGCCCCAGCGCTGGTTCACCGCTCCTTTTTTATCACGGACACGTTCCACTGCGAGATAGACGGTGGGACTGAGCTTCAACCGTTCTACCCCTTGCAGCAGCAAGGCGAGATTGAATGATTTTTTCATCTCCACGATCAGAGGATGCTCAACGTCCTCCCGAATCCCCACCAAATCGCAGGTCCGAACCTCACCTTTGATGCTGTAACCCTGCTTTTCAAAAAAAATCTTCAAAGGAGCATATAGCTCCGTTTCATGTCGTACCGCCATCTTGTCACTCCCGTAGGCCTTTATTTTCGGGTTTCCTAATAAGGTTTTACAGCCATTTTCTGATTCTCTATTATAGCACAGTAAAAAAGAGGTCAACTATTCCGCGCTTGCCGCATAGGTATGTAATACACTTTTTAACGCTATAGGAGAGCAAGTAGAAGAGCAAGTAGGAGCGCAAGAGGAGGCAGCGAGCAATGGACATTTTTGAGCGTATAGCTTCGTATCGGGCTGAGAACGACCGGTTGGCGTGGAGCGGCACCTTCAAGCAGTATATAGAACTGTTGAGAAAAGACCCCTCTCCCGCAAAAACCGCTCACTCCCGCGTTTATGACATGATTAAGTCGCACGGCGTAGAGGACATAAACGGACGCAAACGGTATAAGTTTTTTGAACAGGAGATTTTTGGACTTGATCGTGCAGTCGAAAAGTTGGTCGAGGAATATTTTCACTCTGCAGCACGTCGGCTTGATGTACGCAAACGGATTTTGTTATTGATGGGACCTGTCAGTGGGGGGAAATCGACCCTGGTCACGCTGCTTAAACGTGGTTTGGAACAGTACTCGCGGACAGATGCGGGTGCGGTATACGCAATAGAAGGCTGCCCAATGCATGAGGACCCGCTGCATTTGATCCCGTTGGAGCTCCGTCCGGAGATTGAGAAGGAACTTGGTGTACGTATTGAGGGCAACTTGTGCCCATCCTGCCAGATGCGTCTAAGAAATGATTATGCTGGCGACATTGAGCAGGTTAAGGTGACGCGTGTTATTCTGTCAGAAGAAGAGAGGGTAGGGATTGGTACCTTTAGTCCCTCTGATCCGAAGTCTCAGGATATCGCTGATTTGACAGGAAGTATTGATTTTTCGACCATTACTGAATTTGGTTCGGAATCTGATCCGCGTGCCTACCGTTTTGATGGTGAGTTGAACAAGGCTAACCGTGGGCTGATGGAATTTCAGGAAATGCTCAAATGCGACGAAAAGTTTTTATGGAACCTGCTGTCACTGACGCAAGAAGGCAATTTCAAGGCTGGCCGCTTCGCGTTGATAAGTGCGGACGAAATGATAATTGCTCATACAAATGAAACCGAGTATAAGTCGTTTATTTCTAATAAAAAGAATGAAGCGCTCCAATCCCGTATGATTGTTATGCCTGTTCCGTATAACCTCAGAGTTTCGGAAGAGGAAAAAATCTACGCGAAGCTGATCGCCCAGAGTGATATGAGTCATGTGCATATTGCACCACATGCGCTGCGTGCCGCCGCTATTTTTTCCATCCTAACCCGTCTTAAAGAAAGCAAAAAACAAGGTATGGATCTGATTAAAAAGCTGCGGATGTACGATGGAGAAGAGGTCGAAGGCTATAAAGAGGCTGATCTTAAGGAGATGCAAACGGAGTATTTAGATGAGGGCATGTCCGGGATTGATCCACGTTATGTTATCAACCGCATTTCCAGCGCTCTGATCAAAGGAGATCTGCAGTGCATGAACGCACTGGATGTCCTGCGGGCGATAAAGGATGGCCTGGATCAGCATCCATCAATTACAAAAGAGGAGCGGGAGCGTTATTTGAACTTCATCTCCATTGCCCGCAAGGAATATGATATTTTAGCGAAAAGCGAAGTACAAAAGGCATTTGTCTACTCCTTTGAGGAATCTGCGAAGACACTTTTTGAGAATTATCTAGATAATATCGAAGCCTTCTGCAATTGGTCGAAAATTCGTGATCCGCTGACGGATGAGGAAATGGAGCCGGATGAGCGATTAATGCGTTCGATTGAAGAGCAAATTGGAATCTCTGAGAATGCAAAAAAAGCGTTCCGTGAAGAGATCCTGATCCGGATTTCCGCGTATTCACGCAAAGGGAAGAAATTCGAGTACAACAACCACGACCGCCTGAGGGAAGCGATTGAGAAAAAGCTGTTCACAGACCTCAAAGATATTGTCAAAATCACCACCTCGTCCAAAACACCTGATGAAAGTCAGCTCAAACGAATCAATGAGGTATGCGCCAGACTTATTGATGGGCATCACTACTGCCCAATCTGCGCCAACGAGCTGCTGAAATACGTGGGAAGTCTGCTTAACCGTTAAAAAAGAATTCATTTATGCGGGGTGTTCCAAAAGCCATGAAAATGGCTATGGAGCACTCTTTTTTGCCCTTCCATGTTGTATCTTCCTCCTTTTCCCCTCCTAATGTTGATCTAAACGCCGCCACCCATCTGACTAATTTGGCTGTTGTGCGTAGGAAGTCGCTAAAGGACACAGGTGACCCTAAACGTAGATTTTGAGCATATTTCGCAGGCTATCGGACCCCATGGTCGCTATTAGCAGGAAAAACCCTAAATATGAGCCGTTTTTTGAGTAATAGCTGCATTGGAGTCCGAAACTCCGCTCAAAAGGCGATATTTTTGCAAATAACGTCATCTGGGCCTTTAGTCAGTCGTAGGGAGCAACTGAACGGAAGTATAAGTAGGTTACGTGAATCCAGCGTTGTCTACTTCGAGGCTTAACCAAAATGATGGTGACTAAGAATACGCAGAGTTGTGATCCTTTTTGTAAATGGAGGATCAATGGCTCTGTTTTTTTATACAGGCAATAATGCAGCTCAGCAAAACAGGAACAGTCCATCTCATGCGCAGTTGATATAATGAAATCACCGTACGGGGAAAGGCTGGTGCTGCACTTGAATTACAGTAAAGATATAGAAAAATGTGTTGAATATATAGAAGCTCATATCAAAGAAAATATAACGGTGGAAGAAATAGCGACGGAGGTCGGATATTCGGTGTATCATTTTTGCCGAGTGTTCAGCTTGTGCAAGGAAATGTCTGTGATGGAATATGTGCGGAGCCGAAAATTATCCTTAGCCTCAATTGAATTATTTGCTGGAAAAAAGATCATTGATATTGCGCTGGACTATGGTTTTGAAACACAAAGTGGCTTTACTAAAGCTTTTCGCAAAACCTTTGGTTATAGTCCGACACAATATGCAGCGCGGATGGATGGGTTTAGTAAAGGAAATTCAATATTTGATATCGGAGGTTATATTATGAATCCTGTTTTTGTTCGTAAGCCAGCTTTTAGGGTGGCTGGTTATGGTATCCAAACTAATGTTGCGGGTAGTATGTACACTAAGGATATTGCTTCTTTTTGGAGCCATTATGAGGGTGAAAACCTGGAGTCCAAAATGTATAAAATACTAAACCCGCCTAAACACGGAGAAGTTGGTTTATGTATTCCGTCTTCAGATAACGGCAATGCCACCTATCTTCTGGGTGTTATTGTTGAGGACTACTCCAAGGTAGAAGCTGATATGTTGACGATGGATGTGCCAGAAGCCGAATATGCGGTGTTTACAACACCTCCAGTGGATACTTCCACGGATACAGAACAAATAGAGTTTGCCCAAGTCATAAAAAGCAGCTGGAAGTACATCTTCGAAGAGTGGTTTAAGGACAGTGGTTACGTTTATGACGAGACTAAGCTGGATTTTGAGTTTTACGATGAACGCTGCCATTCGCGGCCAGATACAGTGATGGAGATTTACGTTCCTGTGAAAAAGTTGACTGAATAGTCGATAAGGGCAAAGACCGCGCGGTGATAATCGTAATTTCAGAATGTTTGGATTTTAGGTCGCTGACAAGGGCGGCGAAAGCTACGCGCCTACATTTTCAAACTTCCTTACGTTACGTTCACCTAGGCATTTGCCATGTGCAGTTATTAAGTCGATATGAGGGTGTTGATGAAGGTCCGCAACTGTTAAGTTGCGGGCTTTTTTTTAATGCTTAAAAGGACTATCCCTAGGTGGATTTTTTAGACATGAAATCTGCTTACTCTCGACAAAAAGAGACACCCATGTAAAAAACAATATGATATGATCTCTATGAATTATCTAGCACTATTGTACTAGAAGTTAAGGGATTAGAAGTGGTTCGTAGTTCATTTCGTAGATAAGTAGGAGGAGAAACGTGGTTATTAAAAAGATTTTATCTAAAAAGGCTATTGTATTCATGCTTATTGTTTGTTTAACATCATTACCTTTAGGTACTGTTTTCGCAAGTAAGGTTTCAGATATTCAAGGGAGTTGGGCGGAAGCGCAAATTTCTAAATGGATGGAGAAGGGGCTAATATCAGGTTATCCAGACGGGGGCTTTAAACCTGACCATTCGATTACTAGGGCTGAATTGGTTGCATTAATCAATAAGTCATTTGGATTTGTTGAGTTGGAGGAGCGTTCTTTTAAAGATGTAAAAGCTTCAGACTGGTATTATTCTAGTCTTTTAGCGGCAAATGCTGCTGGTTACATACAAGGTTATTCAGATGGGTCCTTTGGACCTAATAAAAAGGTAACACGTCAAGAGTTTGCAGTGATTGTCAGTAAATTACTTGCACTGCCTTCTTCCGATTCTGCTAATAAATTTAGCGATACATCAACAAGCCCTTTATGGAGTAAAGTAGCAATCGGCTCTGTATACGATAAGGGTATTATGTCGGGTTATTCGGATAACTCCTTTCATCCAGAATCGTTTACTACTCGTGCTGAGGCTGTTGTAATTTTGGACAGATCGTTAACTATAAAGAGTGAATCCTCATTTGGAACCCTCTCTTACAATGTAGCGGGTACTTATGGTCCAGCTACAGGGGAAGAGAAGGTTAGCCAAAACGTAATCATTAATTCTCCTAATGTAACTTTACAGAACATGACGATCTTAGGGGACTTATTACTAGCAGAAGGAATCGCCGAGGGAGAAGTATTTTTAAAAAATGTTACTGTTAACGGTGTTACTACGGTTAGCGGTGGGGGAGCGCATAGTGTTCATTTTGAGAATGCTAGACTAACCTCGGTGATCATTGATAAGAAGACAGGGATTATTAGAATTGTTGTTGAAGGCTCTACAGTTATTAGTGATATTCAAGTTCAATCCCCTGCAACAATCCAATCTTCTAGTGGGGCTACTATTCATACAGTTACTCTATCCAAAGCGCTTCCTAAAGACTCGCAGATGAGTTTGCTTGGAAGCTTTAAGAATGTAATTGTTTTGGCGCAAAATATCAATATTGGATTGCCACAAGGCAGCGTTCAAAATTTTAGTTTTAATAAAGATGCAAGTGGAAATAAGCTAAACAATGGGGCTAGTATCCTTTCTTTGATTATGAACGCTAGCACGAATGTTGTAGGGAATGGGACTATTGATCAAGCGGTTATAAATGCATCTGGAATTACTATCGAGCATGCTCCACGCAATTTAGAAGCTGGAAAAGATGTCCCATCAAATGTGAATGTGAATATTGGTGGTGTAAATAGACCGGCAGCAACACCTATACAGGCACCAGCAGTAACAACACCTATTTCACCGGTGTCCCCGGGGACACCAACTGGAACAGCAACGCCAATAGCGACACCAGCGGCAACACCAGCAGCAACGCCAACAGCAACACCAGCAGCAACGCCAACAGCAACACCAGCAGCAACGCCAACAGTAACACCAGCGGCAACGCCAACAGCAACGCCAACAGCAACACCAGCGGCGACGCCAGCGGCAACGCCAACAGCAACGCCAACAACGACACCAGCAGCAACAGCGACACCAACGGCAACGCCTACAGCGACAGCGACACCAACAGAAACACCGACAGTCACGCCATCAGCAACGCCAGACGTGACTCCACTGCCAACGTTGTCTCCAATTCCGACAATGGTGCCGACTTTTACTCCGGAACCGACACCGCCAGGGCCAACACCGCAACCAGAACAGTATAATGTAAATGGAACTATTTTACGTGCAGATGGGAAGGAAATATTTAAAGAGGGTATTCTTTATATAAGTAAAGTTCAAGATAATATGACTATTGGTTATGAGACTAAATTGGTTGACGGGAAATTCAGTATTAATTTGTACGATGGGGATTACCAGATCACAAAAGTATCTGATTTGAATTCTTCAGATTTTATTTCGCTTTTCTATACCTTTAAGGTATCTAATGAGAAACCTATTCCTAGCTCGCTTGATATTGTAATTCCAGAGGGGCATGAAGGAACTATAAAATATCAAGATGGTACCTCAATAAGTAATGGTTCGTTATCAATTTTAAGAATAGAACCTAATTTATCTGTCGGGTTCAGTGCGCCGATCAAAGATGGTAAATTCACTTTGTATTTACCTGATGGAGACTATCTAATAAAAAACCAGAATAATTATGCTACTGAAGAGCAAATTTCACTATATTACACATTCAAAATTGTTAATGGGCTGACTGAGCCAAGTCAAATTGATATAGTCATTCCTTCAAAAATCAAGGGGACTATAGTTAATGCGGAAGGGGTAGCAGTTCCTTCTGGAACACTTATGGTGCATAGAACAGATACTCCAGAATTAAATATTTATTATGCTCAAATTTACGGGGGGAATTATAGCTTATTTTTACCTGACGGTTCTTATCAAGCCGATGGTTTCTACCCTGTTACTATGTCAAGTCGGGTTTCAATTGACTATAGATTTACAGTGAATAATGGAAAGACAACACCAAGTCCATTAGCCATTACAATACCGAAAGGATACAACGGAACGATAAAAAATGCAGATGGAAGAATCTTTAGATATGGATCGATAACTGTTTATAAAAATAATGAAGATGGTTCTCAGTCTTTTTACACAGCCCCTATATTCTCAGGGGAGTTTAAGTTGTTTTTGCCAGAGGGTACTTATCAAGTGAATAGTTTATTTAACGGTGAAGATCAAATCCCATTTAACTATACCTTCACCATTGCTGAGGGTCAGTCTGACCCGAATCTATTAAATATTCTATTGCCATAATGAACTTCGGCTTTATTTACCGGAAGACTCATAACAAAATATATCAATTGTTCAAACAATGCTCAGTCCTATCATCTTAATCTTATCGGGTATATGATTGAATTTGCATCCCAAAATATCGGAACTTCCATATGGAAGCCAATGATACTTTTGGGGTGTTTTTTTATCTAATTATGTTTATGTTTGATGTGTATGATCTTCCGTAGTGTAATAGAGTCAATAAGTAAGGTAATTCGAAAATAACAGGGAGTGAAGCAGATGATTAGAGAAGCGAGAGCTGATGACTGGAAAGATATAGCGGAATTATTAGAACAGTTGGGATATCCGAATCCAGAAATGTTCATGCAAGAAAAAATAGAAAAGCTAATCCTACATCCCCTCATTTTAGCCAAAGCAAAAAGCGGCAGACCAGGGTGTTAATACCCGTTTAGGTCTGCCGCTTTTTTTAGTTTAAATAAACTTCCGCTGCACCTTTTTGCCATCGTATGAAAACCGCGCCTTTTTGTCTTCCACAACCGTCTGTAGATGAACCGTCCGCCCCCATAAAGAGTAGATGTGAGGGAGCGTGCGCTCCAGGTACTTCAGATCCAGCTCGATGCTTTCATAGCGATGAGTTATAAATAATTCACCATTCTTCTCGAAGTCTGCGTCCTCAATGACCAAGTAAGGAGACCCGCCATTGACCCGGGCGAGCACCAGTTGATCGCGTACATTTTCCCATGCTTTATCGGTGATTTTCCATTCGGGACCTTTTTTCTCAAAAACATAAAGATCGAGGTCGTTCACCAATTCCTTCGACAGATAGCTGCGGATAAAGGAGGTATCGGATTCCAGTTCACGTACTTCAAATATTTTCTCGCGGTCCCAGCGGCGTTCGATGTCCTCAAAGATTTTCAGCCCCAGATAGTAAGGATTCAGGCTTTGCCGTGAGGGCTGTACGACGGATGAATTCAATTTTGCGTATTCCACAGTTTCCTCTTCGGTCAGATCTAGTTCGCGAACGATACGCTGATGCCAGTAGGAAGCCCAGCCTTCGTTCATGATCTTCGTCTCCATCTGTGGCCAGAAGTAGAGCATTTCGTCATGGAGCATCGTCATAATGTCTCGCTGCCAATCCTCCAAAACAGTGGAATATTGCTGGATAAACCAGACTATATCTTTTTCTGGCTCTGGGGGAAAAGCACGGTTTCCAGAGAGGGCTTCTTGTGGTCCGGTAGTGCTTTTATCTAGATTCCATAATTCGTCATAAGGATTGGATGATTTCGAGCCGCCTGGAGTGGCATCTTTGAGCTCCTTCATCTTAGCTTCCAGTAGGTGAGTTTTGCCCAGCTTGCGTGGCTGGATCAGACTGGGGTCTATATGCTCTTGGATAGCCAGCACTGAATCGATGAAGCTCTCCACAGCATCAGTACCGTAGGTTACAGAATAACCGGCAATCCGATCTGCTGTAGCTGACATACTCTCGACCATATCTCGGTTGGACATGGAGAAACGCATATTATTTTTGAAAAAATCACAGTGCGCTAGCACATGGGCAACGATCAGCTTATTCTGAATCAGTGAATTTCCATCCAGCAGGAAGGCATAACAAGGGTTGGAGTTAATAACGAGCTCGTATATTTTGCTCAGTCCGAAATCGTATTGGGATTTCATTTTATGAAAGGTTTTTCCAAAACTCCAGTGTCCAAATCGTGTAGGCATTCCATAAGCGCCGAATGTATAAATAATATCTGCGGGGCAAATTTCATAACGCATGGGATAAAAATCTAAACCGAAGCCAGTGGCTATTTCCGTAATCTCGGCAATGGCCCGCTCTAGCGCATTAATTTCTTCGCTTGGCATGAATCTTTCTCTCCCTCCAGCTTGGGCTTATGCTGCAACCTATTCTGACAAGGCTGCAAAGGTCCCGCGACAACGTCCGGGACTGTTCCATTTAAGTATATGGGAGAGAAGATGAGTGTATGACGTTCTGAATTTTTGAGCAAAGATAATGTGATTTTGTATACATTATTGGAAGGAATCACTAGCTTTTTTGTATGCGAATTCTATCAACGGTATCCTTCTCGGTGAATTCGGACTCAGCTGACGTTATTTGCAAATTTCCAGCCTTTTGAACAGGGTTTCGGACCCCACAGACGCTATCCCACAGAAAGAGGCTCATATGTGGTGTCTTTCTTACCAATAGCGGCAATGGGGTCCGTTAGCATACCAAAAGTGGAATAATACGGCGATTAGTGTCATCTGTGTCCGATAGGTGCTCGATAGAAGCTCCATATGAGTTCGAGGAGCAGTTCCATAGATGCCCGATAGAAGCTCCATATGAGTTCGAGGAGCAGTTCCATAGGTGCCCAATAGATGCTCCATATGAGTTCGAGGAGCAGTTCCATAGGTGCCCGATAGAAGCTCCATATGAGTTCGAGAAGCAGTTGCATAGATGCCCGATAGAAGCTCCATATGTGTTCGAAAAGTATTCCATAAGTACCCATAGTACTCCACAAGTGTCCAATTAGTGCTTCACAAATTCCCGATAGCTTACCAAACAAGCATAGGCAGTCGAGAGAACGTAACCTTCCCCAGAGTTCCGAAACCCTCAATACACAAACCCTCAATATACAAACCTCCGTTGCGCCCAATAGCTGAAAAGGAAGATTGAAGCCTCGGTCAGTAGCTTGGCAGCGACAAGCGGTATAATCAGCTTTTCATTATAGAAATAGAGTAGTCCATAGTTGAATAGCAGCACGAGGATCACCAGCGCAAAATATTTGGGAAGCGACTTCTGAATCTTGGAGCGTTTGCCGCCCGTGAAGACATATTTTCGGTTCATAGAATAGTTGAAGACAGAGCTGCACAATCTCGCGGCCGCGACGGACAGAAATAGGTTATGGCTGAGACTTTGGAACAGGAATAGGAGTGTGAAGTCAAGCAGAGCTGACAGTAGCGAAGATGTGCTGAACATCAGTATCGGCAGGTATATCCGGAAGGAGTCCATCAGAGGCCGGAAATGGGATGATTTATTATCGTCCAGATAGACAGTATCGATGTACTCTTCCGTAATGGTGTACCCCTCTTTATAGGCGGTCAGCAGCATGTTCATTTCATATTCAAACCGTTCGCCGGAAATCTGGCATAGCCAATCAAGCATTGGTAGAGGGTAGCCGCGCAGGCCAGTCTGTGTATCATAAATCTTAGTGCCTGTAGTTAAGGAAAAGACCGTCCGGGTTACCGAGTTGCCGAAGCGGCTGCGCAGAGGAATCGTTCCGGTGAACCGGCGGCTGCCGAGTACGATTCCCGGGGTAGTCTGGTTCCGCAGAGATTCAACGATCCGGTTAATATCATAAGGCAGATGTTGGCCGTCGCTATCCGCGCAGACTACATAATCCGGCAGACCAGCCTCCTGAATATACTGGAACCCTGTCTTCAGAGCGCGTCCTTTTCCGAGGTTGACTTCATGGGTTAGGACAGTGCAGCCGAATGCTTCGGCCATATCGAAGATTCCACGGTAGTGCGGGCCGCTGCCGTCATCCACAAGAACAATAGGTTCAAGCTGGAAATTATGCAGCTGTAAAATCAAATCGAGCAGTCGTTCATCTGGCTCATAGGCTGGGATCAGTATAGTCATGATGTGATGTTGCACCCTCCTTGATATAAAGAATGTCGCTGACGCCCCGTTCCTTGTTTTTGCCCTGTGGATTATTTACGACCCGTCCCATGAAGTACATAGTGGATGAACCACCGCCGTCCAGATTGTAGGCTTCTGTGGCGCCAAGGTCGGACATTACATCGGCTAGCTCAGTAAGGGTCATCCCACGGCTGTACCCTTCATTGCGCCCGTCAACTACGACAAACACATAATGGTTTGGTGCGATCATACCCACTGCGGTGCGGGGATTCGCATTCTGGATGGAATGGTTGCCGAAGTTGGTATCGATTTTGACATTGCTGAAATCACTGGCAATCTCCCCGTCCTGAATCAGAATCGGACCAAAGGAAAGGGTATCGGTGGCCCCTCGCGCCAGCAGTTCAGAGGAAGAAATCTCTTCCTCGTTATAGGTTTGCATTGTCCCATCATCGAACAGCGCCATTGCATCCCGCACAGGATCATCACGATACACCGTGCCGTTACGGATAATCACTCCGTCATTGCGGAAGCCATAGTAATCACCGTTGATGGCAAAAATCGCATTGTTCGCGGAAGCAATGTCCGAGGTATCCTCAGTGATGTTTGTTCCAAAGCTGTTGTCGGCAAAGGCAGTGCGCAGGCTGCTCGCTTCCTTGAAGACGACATCAGCGACAAAATAAGTGATTTGGTCTGATCCGGAACCGGTCTGCACTTGGTCGATCTGGATCTGAATATCATCGCTGGAGTAATTCCAGTCGTCAGAGGTTGCGTTAACTTCGGCAGCCGTAACGGTTGTAGCTCCTGAGCTGCTAGTTGTAGCTGCATCTTCCGCAACCACGACTTCGACATGTTCGATTAAGTAACGATCTGCCAGACTATATATCACTGTGCCGAGAAGCAGGAGGACAATGATCATGACGATCAGCAGTTTTCGTTTGAAGCTCCAGGCTTGTTTACTTCTCTTGTTCAACATTGAAGCATCACCTCATTTTGTAAGTTGTTAAGGCCATAATACCTGGGCTACCTTTAATGAAACTGAAATAAAAACTGAAATAGTAAGCGCTCCGGGAAATTGGTATAATTTAACGAAGAGGTTTTCGACTACGGGGAGGTTTGGAAATGCCACAGCGTGTGCTGCTGATTGAGGACGACGAAGCAATCAGTGAAATGGTCAGGTCTTATTTGGTAAAAGAAGGTTATGAGATTGAAGCTGTATTTGACGGTGAAGTAGCGGAGAGAACATTTCGGACCGGTGGTCCATTTGATCTTGTACTGTTAGACCTTATGCTGCCGAAGCGTAGCGGGACTGACATTCTTCAGACTATCCGTGCGGGGAGTCTGGTTCCAGTGTTGATCATGTCTGCCAAAGACAGTGATGTAGATAAAGCGCTTGGATTAGGCTTTGGGGCAGATGATTATATTACGAAGCCCTTTTCTATGATTGAGTTAGCGGCTAGGGTGAAGGCAGCGATCCGTCGTGCAGGTTATGCATCTCCCAGTATCCAAGTGGAAGATCAAGCTCCGGTGAAGCAAATGATCTCCATTGGCCGATTGACTGTAGATTTAGACAACTTCTCTGCGTTGAAGAATGGGGAAGAAGTAAAGCTAACGTCGAAGGAATTTCATATTCTTAAGCTGTTTGTGACGCATCCGGGCCGAGTATTTACCAAAGCTCAGATTTATGCGAGCGTATGGGAGGATGATTATTTCGGGGATGAGAATGTCATTAATGTACATATGAGAAGATTGCGTGAAAAAATAGAAGACGATCCCTCCCATCCCGAATACATTAAGACGTTATGGGGCATCGGGTATAAGCTGGGAGAACAGCTATAATGATTGCGGTGCTAGGTGTTGTCATTGTGCTCTTACTCGCCGTTATTGTGTGGCAATATCAGAATTCGCGTAAAGCTTCTAATGATTTGCGATATATGCATGACAAGTTAAGCAGCATTATGGAGGAAGGCTCACATGAAAGATTGCTGCTGTTCAGCGGTAACTTGGAGCTGCAGAGCGTACTGATTGACCTGAACCGGCTGCTGGATATCAATCATAAAGGAAGCATTGAGCGCGTAAGGCTGGAGAAATCCATGCGTAATATGCTGTCTAATATTTCTCATGATCTTAAGACTCCGCTAACGGTTGTGCTTGGTTATATTGAGACCATTCAGCAGGATGAGCATTTGCCGGCCGGGGAACGGGAACGGATGATGAAGATGATTCATCAAAAAGCCAATGAAGTGATCCAGCTGATGAACAAGTTTTTTGATTTGTCCAAGCTGGAATCTGGAGATCGGGAAATTGCGCTTTCACGAGTTGAGGCAGGTGAAGTATGCAGACGCAACATCCTTTCTTTCTATGATATCCTCAGCGCTAAGGGCAGTGAGGTGGAGATTGAGATTCCGGATGAGGCTGTTTACTTCATGGGAAATGAAGAGGCTCTTGACCGAATATTGTCCAATCTGTTATCAAACTCAATTTCTTATGGCGACGCTGGGGGCGTATTAGGATTAAAGCTCTATAGTGATGAGAACAAAGTATACATAGAGGTGTGGGACCGGGGAAAAGGCATCAGTGAAGTACACCAAGATAAAGTATTTGAGCGTCTGTATACGCTGGAAGACTCAAGAAACCGGGCTTATCAAGGTAGCGGTCTAGGTCTGACGATCACCAAAAGATTAACGGAGCAAATGAATGGAACGATTACACTGGTTAGCCAGCCGTATGTGAGAACGGTGTTTACCCTTACTTTTCGCAGATTACGCTTCTAAGGAATAGAATTGTGCGCAGCTTAAGATTTTCGTAAGAAATGAGTAATAAAAAAGAAAATTCTGCTGTGTACAATAAGAACTAAGGAAGACGAGACGAAAACAAAGGGGAGCGCGGAATTGACTACAATACTTCGGACAAGAAATTTAACGAAAACCTATCAAGGTAAAGAAGTCGTCAGCAATGTGAATATGAATATTAAGCAAGGTGAAATTTACGGGTTTCTTGGACCCAATGGTGCTGGCAAAACTACCGTGATGAAAATGGTCACAAACCTCGTTAAACCTACGAGTGGAGAAATTGAATTTTTTAATGAAAAAATGACTGAGCATTCTTACGAAATGCTGAAGCGGATGGGCTGTATCATTGAATATCCAGTGTTTTATGATAAATTGACAGCCAAAGAAAATCTGATTTTGCACGGAGAGTACATGGGCTATTATGATCCGCAAGCGATTGGTGAAGCGCTGGAGCTGGTAAAGCTCACAGGTGTCGATAAAAAGCCGGTGAAGCAATTTTCACTTGGGATGAAGCAACGTCTGGGTATTGCCAGAGCCTTCATGACGAAACCTGAGCTGCTCATTTTGGATGAGCCGATTAATGGGCTAGATCCCGTGGGAATCAAGGAGATGCGTGAAGTGTTCCGGATGCTTAGCCGTGAATATGGAATGACGTTACTTGTATCTAGTCATATTCTGGGTGAAATAGAGCAGATTGCTGATACGATCGGTGTGATCCGGCAGGGTGCTCTGGTAGAAGAAGTGGCGATGGATTCCATTCGTGGCCAAAATACTGAATATATCGAAGTGGTTACGAATGAGATTAATAAAGCAGTGTATGTGTTGGAGCATAAGCTTGGGCTCATTAATTTCAAAGTATTGGACCATATTACAGTAAGAATATATGACGGTGGAATCTCACAGCGTGATCTGAATAAGGCGTTAGTGTTAGCAGATGTGGAAATTGAAAGTATCAGCAAAAAACAACATACGCTGGAAGATCATTTTCTGCAATTGATTGGGGGTGAAGGCATTGCTTAAATTAATATCTTTGGAGATTCGGAAGAATAAGCTAAAAACGCTTCTTACAGGTGCAGCAATCGTCAATCTTGCGATTCTTGCTTTTATGATTATGGTTTTATTCGTTGATCAAAATGAGAGTGAAGCGTCGTTTGCTTCATATGCAGAGTTGTTTGAGGGCGTGTTCGTTTTTGTAAAGGCTGCTTATATTATTTTCGCTTCGGTTATTATTAGCAAGCTGGTGATTGATGAGTATAAAAACAACACCATTACGCTTCTCTTCATGTATCCTATCTCACGTAAAAAGCTGATGACTGCGAAAATATTGATAGTGTTCGCCTTCACATTTGTGGCCATTATCGTGGCAGACATTGTAGTCGGCGCTATCCTAATAGGATTCAATTCCTTTGCAGGGCTTATTCCGGGTGAACTGACCCTTCATGTAATCACTTCAGAGCTGATTAAGTTAGGCGCAAACGCTTTTTACGCAGCGGGTATTGCTCTAATCCCATTGTACTTTGGAATGAAGAAAAAATCGGTCCCTGCCACCATCGTCTCAGCTGTGTTAGTTACCTCCTTAATTTCTGGGGGATTTGATCAAGCTCGCTTAGGTAATTTAGCGGCGGTGTCGATCTCACTTGGTTTGCTAGGAGCAGGTATTGCCTATATGGCTATTCGCAACATTGAACATAAAGATATAGCCTAATAGGTTCGGAATTCACCCCCTTTTATAACCCTTTTGTAACGATGAAAAAGCATCGTGATTGGGGTTATAAAGGGGGGATTTGACGTTTATCTACGACTGATTTCCGTAATTTTGATATAATAGATATGAAATATATTTTAAATTTTAGATGAACATTGCTCGTTTAGGGGTAATGATAATGGATGAGAGAGCCTGAGGGGATGTGAACTGTGGATAAAGACTGGACGTCCATTCTGAGACGGTTGCTTTCGGAAGAGAGCGCTTATAAATCGTTATATGACCAACATCCTGATTTGATATTCGTTCTGGATAGACAAGGTCGCTGCGTAGGAACCAACCGAACTTTTCATCTAGGCTTGAACGCAGAAGCGAAGTTGCAAAATACAAGTCCGATATCAGCAAAGAGAAAAAATCTTGGCAATATTGCTAGTTTTGAGGCTGCTCTGCAGGGGAACTCCTCAAGCTTTGAGCTACAAGATTTAGAGAATCCCAAAAAAGGCTCGGATTGCGTAGGCGTTAAACTTTTACCCATCAGAACGGAAGAAGGGATCGCCGGGGTATTCGCGATTACCCAAGTGGCTAACGGAAGCGCTTTTTTACATGCGGAATTGTTACAAGACTGGCTAGATGAATTAGCGGACACCTTAGATACTGAATTACCTATCACGGGCGAAGTGGAGATAAGCTCCAAAGATAGCTCAATAGTAGCTGTGAAGGATCAACAATCGAGTCTTATTCTGAATTCCGTCTCTGCGGGAATCTTTGTGCTAGATACAACGGGGCGCGCTCTATTTATTAATCGTGAGGCAGCAGATATGCTAGGCTATCAACCTACAGAATTGATGGGTCTTAAGCTTATGGATTATATCCATCATATCCAAGGTGACGGTTCGCGCTATTCGACGCCTGATTGCCAGATTAGTCTTACGATAGAGGATGGAATCATCCGCAAGAAAGATGATGAGATCTTCTGGCGTAAGGATGGCACCAGTTTTTTTGTTAATTACCGGGTGGCACCTCTTATTGATGAAGGGCTGATCGCAGGTGCAGTTATTGCCTTCAGTGATATTACGAATGAGCGAGAAATCATTCGTGCTAAAGAATCAGCAGAGCAGGCAGCGCAAGCTAAATCTGATTTCTTAATGATGATGAGCCATGAAATTCGGACACCGATGAACGGAATGATCGGAATGGCTGATCTATTGTTGGATACTGAACTTGGAGAAGAGCAGCGAGGTTATGCCGAGATTTTACGCAGCAGTAGTTATACGTTATTACAGATCTTGAATGACATTCTTGATTTCAGCAAGATGGAAGCGGGTAAAATGTCACTACAATCTGAGAAGTTTGATCTCCGCGAGATGATCTCAGACGTCATTGATTTATTTGCACCGAAAGCGGAAGAGAAGAAGCTGGCATTACGTTGGTGGATGGATACTAGCGTTCCAACCATAATCATTGCTGATCCGATCCGCTTGCGGCAGATTGTCGTGAATCTGGTAGGCAATGCACTGAAATTCACTGAACGTGGGAGCGTGACCCTATCGGTGAAGAACATTCCACTATCTGATGAACAAGAATTTTTGTTGGAATTTTCAGTGCGGGATACAGGGGTAGGAATTGCCGGTAACAAACTCAATCTATTGTTTCAATCTTTCTCACAGCTGCATCCGTCCATAAACCGTAAATATGGAGGCACAGGCTTGGGACTGGCGATTTGCAAGCAGCTTGTGGAGCTGATGGGTGGGACGATCTTTGTAGAAAGTGAAGAGAATCAAGGTTCTACGTTTCGTTTTATGCTGCCTTGCAGAGCAGAAGATATAGAGCTGGAAGTAACTTCAAACTAGGGGGGTTACACACAAATCTCCGGTCCATTTGCTTAAGAAGCAATGGCCGGAGATTTGTGTGTTATTAGTCTTGAAGCATATACATGAGACCTACAGTATGCGGCCCACAATGGCTGCCAATTACACAACCCGCATGGAGAATTGCGATTTCATTAACTTGAGTTTTCTCTCGTAGTGCCGCCTCCAGATAGAGCGCATCTTCTTCCGCCAAAGTATGGACCACGATGAGCAACTCATTATCCATTCGATCGACATGAACCAAAGCGTTCTGAAGCATTTGTTCCACAGCTTTTTCTTTTTTGCCACGGATTTTGCTGGTAGGTATGATGCTTCCATCTACCAGTCTAAGAACAGGACGGATTTTGAGCAGACTACCGATGAAGTTCTGCATGCCTGAACAGCGTCCACCCATATATAAGTAATCTAGCGTATCCACAACGAATTCAGTTTCCACAAGGCTGCGGCTGTGCTCTAGCATAGCTGCAATATCTACGGCAGAGTGGCCCTTTTCAGCAGCTCTGACAGCCTTCATAACAAGGAGGGCAATGCCTCCGCACAAGGTTTGCGAATCTATAACCTGTACGCGTCCCTCAGGAAATTCCCCGGCAGCCAAAAGTGCATTTTGATATGTAGAGGATAGTGAAGAGGAGAGACTGATATATACAATATCTTGTCCGCTGCTAATCACGGGTTGAAATGCAGCAATGAAATCTGCTGGCGAAGGTGCTGCCGTTTTCGGCAATACTCCACTAGCGGCTACACGGCGATACACTTCCTCGGGTGTAATATCTTCACCATCTTTGTAGGTACCTTCTTCAAATACTACATAAAGAGGAACGATGCCGATGTCATAAGTATCCTTCCACTTTTGAGGTAAATCGGAAGTGCTGTCTGAAAATATTTTTACAGTAGACATGAAATTCTCCTTCACCGATAATTCGGATGACAATAATCATTATAGAACTATATAATCTATTTATTATACCAAGACTATGCCAATTCTCAAAATGAAATAGTAGGCAATCCCAAGAAAAAAGACTATCGGGATTTCGATAGTCTTTTTAGTTCTATTCTTTTTTCGTAACAGGGATCCATATCTCACAGCGATAGTCCTCTGCGTCTGGTCTCCCTGGAAGATATAGCTCAAACTCAGGTCCGCCTGTATGCTCGTAGCCTGTGGAAGGGAACCACTCCTGGAAAATGCGTGCCCATACCTGCTGGATCGCATCAGGCATCGGCCCTACTGAGGTGAACACAGCCCAACTTGCAGCTGGGATTGTTGTAGAAGCAAAGCCCTGTGCATCAGTCTCTGGAGTAGCTTCGACAGCGATCCAATAGGAGAAGGTTTCTTTATCATGGTTCATGTCAGAGCAGATGCCTAATAAATCCTTATCTCCACCGAGCTCAATCAGCTTATCCGACGTACCATTTTCATTAGCTTCTATCCACAATTGAGGGATGCGGCGCAGATTCTCCCCATCCTTCGTTGTCATTTCCTCTACTAGTCCGATAACATTAAAAGCGTCTCTTTTCTCAATTCTGTAGTCCATTTCTTTATCTCCCTTCAGTGATAGATGGAAGGAGAGTCTAGGGAAAGCCTTGAGCTGTACCCCTGACTCCCGCGCAGCAGAAGGAGTAATTCCATGTGCCTTGCGGAATGCTTTGGCAAACGACTCGGGCGAGTCATATCCGTATTTCAGTGCAACATCCAGCACTTTAACTTTAGAAATAGCAAGCTCCTGTGCAGCCAGAGTTAATCTGCGCTTACGGATATAGTCTTTAATAGATACTCCGGTAAGCATATTGAACATGCGCTGGAAATGAAAGGGGGAGGAGTAAGCAACCTTTGCGATTTCTTCAATCGTCACAGATTCCTCCATCTTGCTCTCCATATAATCTAAAGCTTCTTTCATGCGGATAAGCCATTCCAAGTCCGTCATCTCCCTTTAAGTTCATACTATCAGGCTGCATGTGCAAAATCCTGTTATTCCGTGCTCTCTAATGACAGGTAGCAGGCAGAAGGATAATCTCATAAAAATCATCCTAAATAGTATAACTCAGGAAGATAGACAAAGTTAGTCTTTCAATCGATACACTCTTGCTTCATAAGGTCGTAATAATTCCCGTGAGGGTGCTTCATCAGGGTAATTTCCAATAATAAGTTCCTTAGCCTTACTTAGCTCTGCGGAAAGATCAACAGTCTGTGGAACCTCATTGAAATTGAGCAGCACCAGCCACTTCTCGTCATCCAAAGTACGCGTATAGGCATAAATATCCTCATGCTCTGGCAAAAGTAGCTTGTATTCGCCATAAGCCATGATCGGATTTTTTTTGCGCAAAGCAAGCAGCCTTTGGTAATAATAGAAGATGGAATCTGAATCTGCCAGGGCCTGCTCCACGTTAATTTCCTTGTAGTTCGGATTAACTTTGAGCCACGGCTCCCCTTCAGTAAAGCCGGCATTTGGAGAATTATCCCATTGCATCGGAGTGCGCGCATTATCACGGCCTTTGATATGAATAGCGTTTAGCACGCTGTTAGGATCAGCGCCGCCTTCGGTAACCTTTTCGCGATACATATTGAGGATTTCAATGTCTTTATAATGTTCAATGGCTGTGAACTTTACATTGGTCATCCCGATTTCTTCACCTTGATAAATATAGGGTGTCCCTTTCAGCGTGTGCAATAAGGTAGCGAGCATTTTGGCAGAGATCACGCGATACTTACCGTCATCCCCGAATCTTGAGACCATACGTGGCTGGTCATGATTGTTAAGATAAAGACTATTCCAACCCTTATCCGCCAGACCCACTTGCCATTTATGAAGAATATCGCGCAGCTTCGACAACGTCCACGGGGCTACGTCCCATTTGCCGTCAGGACCCGAGTCCACATCCATATGCTCGAACTGGAACACCATTTGCAGCTCTTTGCGTTCCTCGTCCGTGTAAAGGATGGCATCTTCGACTGTAGCGCCAGGAGTTTCGCCGACAGTCATAATGTTATAGTTGGATAACACTTTGTCATTCATTTCATGTAAAAACTCGTGAACACGTGGACCATTCATATAATATTCCCCACCCCAGGCAAGTTCACCAGGAGCGAGACCGTCTCTATGGGAGGAAGGGAGACCTTCCACTTTGGAAATCATATTGATTACATCCATTCGTAGACCATCCACACCCTTGTCGAGCCAGAAGGTGATCATCTTGTATAACTCCTCACGCAGCTGCGGATTCTCCCAGTTGAGATCCGGTTGCTTGCGCGAAAACAGATGCAGATAATATTCACCAGTGGTTTCATCCAGTTCCCAAGCAGGGCCGCTGAATACAGAACTCCAATTGTTGGGGCGCTCACCATCTGGTCCACCCGGACGCCAAATGTAATAATCGCGATATGGATTATCTTTTGAAGAACGGGATTCTACGAACCAAGGATGCTCATCTGAGGAATGATTGATTACAAGGTCCATCATCAGTTTTATACCACGGGCGTGCAATCCAGTCAGTAATGCTTCCCAATCCTGCAATGTGCCGAACTCATCCATAATATCTTGATAATCGCTGATGTCATAACCGTTATCATCATTTGGCGATTTAAATACAGGTGACAGCCAAACTACGTCGACACCTAGCTTTTGCAAATAATCGAGACGTGAAATGATTCCTTGCAGATCTCCAATCCCGTCACCATTGCTATCTTGAAAACTGCGGGGATAGATTTGGTAGACAACGGCTTCTTTCCAAAAGGTTCTGTTCATTCATAATCACTCCTTATATAAGTTATCTTCCTAAAAAATAAAGAGACCCCAAAAGCTTTAAGCTTCAAGGGTCTCTTGGGTGTAAGTTTTATACTGTGACGGAATTGCTATCGGCAGTGATGCTGCTTAGTCCGTTTACGGTATATTCTTTGTCGTAGATAGTAATAGAAGCAGGGATATCAGTTTCATTCGTAACAGTAATTTGTGCATCCGTAACGCTTACTTTCAGACGGGAGCCGCGGAACATGATTTTAAAAGAGTAAGCGGTCCAGTGACCTGGGTTAGATGGGCTCAGTGTCAGTCTGCCGTCATGTACGCGGAGTCCGCCGAAACCATGTACGATCGACATCCAAGTACCAGCCATGCTAGTGCTGTGCAAGCCGTCTTCTGTATCATTGTTATAGTTATCAAGATCCAGTCTTGAAGTACGCAAGTACATTTCATAGGCCTTATCCTTATATCCCAGCTCACTGGCTAGAATGGAGTGGATACAAGGGGAAAGGGAGGACTCATGAACAGTAATCGGTTCATAAAAGTCGAAGTTGCGTTTTTTTGTATCGATATCGTAACGGTCACCCAGGAAATATAATCCTTGCAGAACGTCTGCTTGTTTAATGAAGCAAGAACGCAGGATACGGTCCCATGACCATTTTTGGTTAAGTGGCAGATGCTCACGTTCCAGATCTTTGACTTGAATGATCTCTTTGTCCAGGAAGCCATCTTGTTGTAAGAAGATACCCAGCTCTTCATCCGCAGGATAATACATCTTAGCAATGATGTCTTTCCATTTTGTAGTTTCGCTCTCTTGCAGCCCTAGTTTGTCAACTAGCTCAGCGTAACGAGTAGGCTCATTTTCTTGCAGGTAAGCCAGTGCTTCCATGGTGTATTCCATAGTCCACGAAGCCATACGGTTCGTATACCAGTTATTATTAACGTTATTCTCATACTCATTCGGGCCCGTTACGCCGAGCATTACGTATTTGTCTTTGCGTGATGCATAGTGAACACGTTCTTCCCAGAAGCGGGAGATTTCCACGAGAACCTCAAGGCCATATTGTCCCAGATAAGCCTTGTCTCCGGTGTAGTTCACATAGTTGTAAATAGCGTAGGCAATGGCACCATTCCGGTGAATTTCTTCAAATGTAATTTCCCACTCGTTGTGGCATTCTTCACCGTTCATAGTAACCATTGGGTATAGGGCACCTTTTTTGAATCCAAGCTTACGGGCATTTTCTTTGGCTTTCTCTAAGTGCTTGTAACGGTAGATCAACAAATTGCGGGCAATGGAGGAGTCCGCCGTACTGAGATAGAAGGGAACGCAATATGCCTCTGTATCCCAGTAAGTGCTGCCGCCGTATTTCTCACCGGTAAAGCCTTTAGGGCCAATGTTCAGGCGGTCATCTTCACCATTATAAGTTTGATTGAGTTGGAAAATATTAAAGCGAATCGCTTGCTGAGCCGAAACGTCACCTTCAATGATGATGTCGCTTTCTTTCCATTTTTCTCTCCAAGCTTCAATTTGTTCGGTCAAAAGAGTTACAAACCCGGCTTCCTTAGCAGCTTGCAGAGCAGTTTGGGCAGCGTCGACCAATTGTCCCAAACCGTGATTCCGAGAAGTAACATTGGCTACATATTTATAAATGACGATTTGATTGCCCGCTTGTGCGGTTACGTCCAGTTTGCTGGCTACATATTTCTCTTGTTCGATCGCTTCTGCTTCGGCAGTTAACTTCTCACCATTGACAAGGATATCAAAAGCCATAGCAGAGGTGACATGGAAGTCGAGTTTCTTAGTCTTTAGGGTGAGATGTCCATGATCAGGTCCTGCTTGTTTCTCAACTTCATTCCAGAATTTCTCGTCATAGTTGGAATCCTTATTCTTGACATCACCATCAAGATAAGGAGTAATCGTAATCTTGCCTGAGAAATTGACAGGAATGATGGAATAGCGAATCGCGCCGATTTCTTGACGAGTCATGCTGACGAACCGGATACTTTCTACTTTAACTTCCTTACCATCTTCGAGAGTGGCAGTGAAGCTACGGGAGAGCGTTCCTTCTTTCATATTAAGTACACGGCGGAATTCGGAAACGGTGCACTTTGCCAGATCAAGGGGGGTACCCTCGATATCAATGTTAATACCGATCCAGTTCGTGCTGTTAAGTACTTTGGCAAAATATTCAGGATAGCCGTTTTTCCACCAGCCGACACGTGTTTTGTCAGGGTAGTAGACGCCAGCCATGTAGCTGCCTTGCAGGCTGTTGCCGCTATATTGCTCTTCGAAATTGGCCCGGCCACCCATAAATCCGTTACCAAGACTAAATACGCTTTCAGAAATTTCTTGCGTCTGTGGATCAAAGGATTCCTCAATAATGGACCATTCATCAATTGTTAAATATTGTTTCACGATAACCGCTCCTTTAAATATGTTAGGGGGATATATAAAATGAACAAATTTTTTGTTAAACTTCCGGTGATATAAAAGTGACTGCGATGAATCTTTGGACTTTCGATCGCTGTTATAATCAGATTTCTATATTTAAACCACATTTTGCGGATGAAATCTGATTATAAAGGCGAACGTTATGCTTCTACAGTTCCCAAATTCCTCTCCGTCACTTCCTCACCAGAAAGCTAACGATTAATTATTAGTTCATTTAATCTTTGGTAGGAATGTCCATAACAACTCAAATCAGTACTATTTGAGTTCATTATGTTCACTATATTTATGCAAAAGATTCTTTGAGCATGGACACACTCATATGAGCGAGCGATGGAACCACAATATTCGCTGCACTGAGGGTTTCCGGCGAACCAATGCCAACACTGAACATACCGGCCCGGGTAGCCGCCTCAATTCCCGCTTCTGCATCTTCGAAGACTACACATTGTTCAGGTGCGGCATCCAGTGCTTTGGCTCCTAACAGGAACACTTCCGGATCTGGTTTAGCAGCACTAGTGTGAGTTCCATCGATAATTGCATCAAAGTAAGGGGTTAATCCGGTATTATTCAAGATCGTCATTGCGTTTTTACTGGCAGAACCGAGAGCGACTTTGATGCCATTCGCGCGGCACTCTTTTAGGAAATCAAGCGCACCTGGCAGAATCTCAGAACTGTCCATTTTCGCAATATATTCGACATAACGATTATTTTTCTGTTCTGCAAGCTTAGCTTTCTCTTCTTCATCAATCGTTAGTCCGCCGATTTCCAGCAAAATATTTAGTGAAGCCGTTCTGCTGACTCCCTTAAGACGTTCGTTATCTTGTTCTGTGAAAAGAAACCCCAGTCCATCTGCAAGCTCTTTCCAAGCGATATAATGGTATTTTGCTGTATCGACGATTACTCCGTCCAAGTCGAACAAGCAGGCTTTAATTTCCGACATTGTAGTACCTCCTAAAAGTTTTGACAGCGTCGTGATCCAGCGGATGCCGTATTAGAATCTTATTAAACCGTTTAAACTTTGATTAAGATGTGTAAGTTTATCCTAACCTAAGATCCTAGAAATCACCCATAAAGAACTGGATCATTAAGTATTGTATGATTTAGCGCAAACGTTTGTACAGATTTTCAAAAAATAAATGAAGCGAATAAACGCTTCACTTATTCATTCGGTTTCATGCTTTGCCAGAGAGTGCATGGATGACTCTCTCACGATCAGACGATGGGGAATAACAAATCGGTTAGTATGACCTGAACCGTTATCCGGACTCTTGATATTTTGGATAAGTACTTGTGATGCGGTGTAGCCAAGATGATAAATACCTATATCAATACTGCTGATCGGAGGACTAGATAATTCAGATAATGGAATATTGTTAAAGCTTACAATGGCGAGATCGTCTGGAACCTTGTATTTCAGTTCGTTCAACCCGCGTAAAATTCCGAACGATACCATGTCATCCACCGCTACCAGCGCAGTGGGTCGATTCGGCAAATTCATGAAAAAAGACATCGCTCTGTAGCCGCTATCCTGTAGAAATTCACCCTCTACAATCCATTCATCCCGCATTTCTAAACCGCTATTCTGCAATGCTTTACGATATCCGGCGAGACGGTCACGAGAAACGATTAGATTAGGTGGTCCACTTACGAAACCAATACGTTTATGCCCCATGGAAATGAGGTGGTTCGTAGCATCGTATGCTGCCATCACATTATCATTATCGACTGATAAAATATTCTCATATTTATCACTTCGGCCAACAAGCACGAATGGATAATCGTTGCTCTCTAGAAAATCAATAACGGCATCATCCGTACGAGAGTAAAGCAGAATAACGCCGTCAACACGGCGACCCTTCAGAAGTCGTGAAACGGCTTCCAGTTCTTCTTTCTCGTTCGCTCCGGAGCTTATCAACACATCATAACCGGAACGGCTGGCTTGTGTAACGATCCCGCGAATTAATTCCATAAAAAACAGATTAGAGAACAGCTCTTCAGCAGGTTTAGGAAGACTGAAGCAGATGCTGTTAGTAGTTTTCGACACCAAGCTCTTAGCCATCATGTTAGGGGTATAGCCCATATCCTCCATAATAGCTTTAACTTTGCGGGAAGTTTCCAGGCTGATTCTGGGATGGTTGGACAATACCCGGGATACCGTGGAGGGAGATACTCCCGCTTTCTTGGCCACATCCTTAATGGTAACTGTCATTGAAACCTCCTTATGGAACCGTTTGCTTTACACAGTAATATTAATCTAAGAGTTCTAAATTGTAAATAGATAAAGTCATTCAAAAGGAGGAAATTGCTACTTTTGGAAGGAACACAAGAAATTTCAATGTAATATTGTTGCTTTTCACCAAAAAAGTATGAATGATTCGGGAATTTTGATCTTAATATGTATAAATGCGGTCTGGATTTTGTGAAAAGAGCATTCGCTGAATGCAAACGTATGGCTTAAATGATGCAAGAACTTAGCTGAAAGGAAGGGAAGAACAAGTTTCATTTTTATTGCGGCTTTAAATTGAGCTATTATTTTAGAAAATACTGGTTGACAATACCGTAAATTCGGCATTAGTATGTAAATCAAAATACAGCAAGCGTTTTCATTGGGTATTTTTAGGCTATAATCAGTTGCACTAACGAATGGGTTTTATGGACTAGTGTTTGTGCATAGCTTTTTGCAAACGATTGCACTAATTTCGACATGATGTAACAAGCTTTTACTTTGATAAAAGGATGGTGACAGCGTTGAATTGGCTTGACGAGCCCTACATATAGACCTTCTTCACCTTCAGAAGGAATACGCATGATTAATACTCTCATAAATTGGTGGGGTTTGTGAAATCATGTATCCGCTTGCAAAAAGGAATTCAAATTATGGGAGGTTTTGCAAAAATGAAAATAACTTTATGGGGGAAGAGGGCTTTTGCGATCTTTATGATCATCGCTCTCGTGTTCTCTGGTCTTGGACTACATCCTGTTAATGTTACAGCAGCAACGACAAAGGTTGTGTTGGTCGGGGATCTGCAGTCTAAATTTACATCGACAGGTGCGGAAACACCGGGTAAGGATTGGGATGAGACATCGGTAGTTACCCAAATGACCTATTCAGATAATGGCCTATATTCTTTTACAGGCACTCTGCCGGCAGGGGAATATAACTACAAGGTCACTCTTAATGATTTATGGGATGAGAATTATGGATTCACAAGTTACACCAATCCTCAGGGGACCAATGATGGGGAGAATATCCATATCAAACTGGAAACAGAGACTGCCGTAACCTTTTATTATAATGACTTAACTCATAAAATAGCCGATTCCACATATTACACACCGATTGCTTCCGCTAAACTGCCAAGATTGACAGGAAACCTGCCGGCAGAAGCACTTAGTACATTATCTGATCCTGATTTTGATGATATTTACAGTACGGTGGCTACCCTTCCTAAGGGAGATTACACCTACCAAGTTTCTGTTCCAGGAGACGGTGAAGCCGGGGATCAATTGTATCCCGAAACTGCTAATAAACTGAGTCTTCCTTCAGATCTGCCAGTTACCTTTAAATTTAATCCACTGGATGGCAGTGTGACAGCAGAATATAAAATTCCTTCTGAACCTGTTGAGGTTACCCCTGTTCCGGCTGGACACATCCGTATTCACTACAATCGGACAGCTGGTGACTATGAGAATCAGGGATTATGGACATGGGATGATGTTCAATCCCCTTCCGCAAATTGGCCAACAGGTGCAACTTCATTTCCTGAAGGGCAAATCGATTCTTATGGTGCTTATGTTGACGTGCCAGTGAAGGATGGGGCCAAGAAAATTTCGTTCCTTGTGGTAAACCGAGTCACTCAGGCTAAGGATGAAGGGGATAAACTCTTTGCCATTAACACGCCTGAGACGAATGAAATTTGGATCAAGCAAGGCTCAAATGATGTAACACCGTATGAACCAGTTGCACTTGCTCCGAATACAGTGCGAATTCACTATATGAGAGCTGATACAAATCATGATCAATACGGACTGTGGCTGTGGGATGACGTCGTAGCCCCATCCGAAAATTGGCCGTCTGGAGCTACTCCTTTTGTGGCAGATCAAACAGATCGTTATGGTGCATATGTTGATGTTCCACTTATTGAGAACGCGAAGAAAATCGGCTTTATTGTGATGAAACCTTCGAACGGTGATAAGGACGGTGACAATAAAACCTTTAGCCTGCTGGATCGATACAATCAGCTATGGGTTAAAGAAGGAGACAACAATGTTTATGTTTCTCCGTTTGGAGAGACACCAATTGGTTTAGTATCCGCAGAGGTGTTGTCGACGAGCAAAATTCTTCTCGGCTTCACACTGACTGACGGTTTGGATCCAGCAGCCTTAAAGACAGCAATTACAGTTAAGGATAAAGAGGGTGCTGCAGTCCCGATTACTGCTGTAACCCTTACAAGCAAAACTTCAATCGAAGTGGATACAGAAGCTTTTGATCTGGAAAAGGTTCCGCTTAGCGTTACCTATTCAGGTAAAACGGTCTCCGCCGCAAGTGGCTGGAGAATGCTTGATGAAATGTACAATTATTCTGGAGACGATCTTGGAGCTACGTATAATACTGACAAAACAGCAACATTAAAATTATGGGCACCTAAAGCAAGTGCAGTCGTTGTAAATCTTTACGATAAGAATGACTCTAACGTGCAAGTGGGTAGTGTTGCTTTAACACTCGGCGAGCAAGGGGTTTGGTCAGTCCAGCTGAAGCCAGCTGATTTGACAGGCACAACGGCAACAGATGTAAGGGGCTTCTTTTATCAATACGAAGTAACGAATGACGGTGTAACCCATAAGGTCCTTGATCCTTATGCTAAATCAATGGCGGTATTTACTGTGGATACCACAGGTGCTGCTGGTGCCGGCGGGGATACAGTGGGCAAAGCGGCTATTGTTGATTTAAGCCAGACGAACCCAGATACCTTTGGGTATGCTGATATAAAAGGCTACGAAAAACGTGAGGACGCCATCATCTACGAAGTCCACGTGAGAGATTTTACATCGGATGTATCGATCGAGGATAGTCTGAGTGGGGAAAGATGGGGTTCTTATAGCGCTTTTGAAAAGAAACTTGATTATATTAAATCGCTTGGTGTAACGCATATTCAGTTGCTTCCTGTGATGGCTTGGTATTACGGGGATGAGACGAAGATGGGGACTAGAGAGCCAGATTATTCCGCAAAAAACAATGAATACAACTGGGGGTATGATCCTCACAGCTATTTCTCTCCGGACGGGGCTTATTCGCAGAATCCTGCCGATCCAGAAGAGCGGATTAAAGAATTAAAAGGTTTGATTGATGCCGTGCATGAAGCTGGAATGGGTGTCGTTCTGGACGTAGTGTATACTCACATGGCTAAAAAAGAATTTTTAAACGACATCGTACCTAATTACTATGCCTTCCAAGATGCAAACGGCAACTTTATTGGGGGGTTCGGCAACAATTTAGCCACCAACCATAAAATGGCTGAGAAGCTGATGGTTGATTCGGTAAAATATTGGTTTGAAGAGTACAAGATTGATGGAATGCGCTGGGATATGATGGGTGATGCGACAGCTGATGCTGTTCAGCATGCTTATGATGCCGCGGCAGCAGTGAATCCGAAGGCACTCTTTATTGGTGAAGGCTGGAGAACATTCGGCGGCGCCGCGGCTGATCCTTCTCTCGCTGGGCAAGGTGCAGATCAGGATTGGATGGACAAAACGGATAGTGTCGGTGTTTTCTCCGATGAATTCCGTAATGAATTGAAGTCTGGTTATGGTTCCGAAGGTCAGCCTAGATTTATTACCGGTGGAGCACGTCCGATCGCTACAATCTTGGACAATATCAAAGCTCAACCTTCGAATACACCAGCAGATGATCCGGGTGATATCGTCCCATACATCGAAGCTCATGATAATCTGACACTTCATGATGTCATAGCACAATCGATCAAGAAGGATCCGGATATTGCTGAGAATGAGCTTGAAATTCAGCAGCGGATCAGATTAGGAAATATGCTCGTATTAACTTCTCAAGGTACAGCCTTTATCCATGCCGGTCAGGAATATGGGCGGACTAAGCAGTGGAAGGGCACAACGGATCCTGAGGATAAATTCACAGAGATGTTTGACAACAACAACCAATCGTTTGGCTATTTCATTCATGATTCTTACGATTCATCGGATGCAGTTAACATGTTTGATTGGGCCAAAGCAACGGATGAATCTAAGTTCCCGGTACAGAACACGACAAGAAAATATACGTCGGGTCTGATGGAGCTGAGAAAATCAACGGATGCCTTCCGATTGGGCGATAAGGATTTGGTTGACTCTAACATTAACCTGATCCCTGCTCCAGAAATGAAGGATAACGATCTTGTCATCGGCTATTCCAACAAAGCAACAGATGGAACTGGCATCTATTATGTCTTCATGAATGGTGACAGCACAACTAGAAAACTGACCTTATCTGAGGATTTGACGGGTGGTCAGGTGCTTGTGGACAACGATGAAGCTGGTGTTACAGCGATACCGGCTGCGCAGCAGACAGGTTTTGTTTTGACAGCAAATTCAATTACATTAGAGCCTTTGACGGCCGTGATTATTCAAAAGGAAGCTGCACCAGTTACGCTTACCTCTTTGGAGACAGATAGTGCAAGTTACACGCTGGCAGCTGGAAATACGCATCAAACCGCTGTTTTTGCGAAATATGATGACAATAGCAGAAGTAATGTTACTAAGAAGGCTACTTACCTCTCCAATAAACCTGAAGTGGCTACAGTAACTGATAAAGGTCTAGTCAAAGCGGTTGGGCTAGGAACGGCAACCCTTACTATCACTTATGAAGGTATTTCTACAACCGTTACCGTTAAAGTTACTGACAAACGATATGTTCAATTCACTTATACCCGTAGCGATAAGGACTATAAGGATTGGAATATCTGGGTTTGGAACACTGGAGCTAAAAATGACCAGATTGATTTCACAACTTTTAAGAATGGCACAGCGAGCGTTCTGATTGAGGTTGCGGAGAATGCAACAAGCGTTGGATTTGTCCTGCGCAAAGGTACGGATTGGAACACGGGAAAACAAGACTACCCGGACGATCGTGTCATACCGTTGACCCCTGGTGAACCGTTCACTAAGGTGTATGTAACCAGTATGGTTAAAGAGCTTGATATCAAACCAAGTATTAGCGGCCCTATTTTAAAAGATGGAACGATTACTTTCAGATACCGCGACGACGCTTTGTTCCGTAATGGAAATATGGACGCAATAACAGCTGCTAAAGTAAAAGTGAACGGCACTTCGTATCCAATGATCTATGATCCGGCTAACGAGTGGTTCACTTACACACTGGCTGATTTAAAAGAAGGTATGTATAAATATACTTTCTTGATTACTAAAGACGGCGTCACTACCGAAATTACGGATCCAAAGAATACGGTGAATGATGAATCTGTTATTGATTATCATCAGCCTGTCGTTACGATTACGACATCCGTAAGTCCAGAGGCAGTCACATCCAATCAGAATGCTGTTGTAACCATCCACGCTTCCTCTTCGGAAGAAGTAACTTACTCTGAAGCATATATGGATTTAACCAATCTTGGGGGACCTAGCAAAGTTAAGCTGGATACGGAACTCTTGAAACAAACGGTTGCTGTGGAAGACACGGTGTCAGCGGGCATCAAGGATATTCCGATTACGCTCGTAGACCAATACGGCAATGCACATAAGGAAAAGGCTACACTTGAGGTAAAAGCAAGAACCTATACAGGGGATAAGCTGGATTTCGATTGGGATGAGGCTCGAATTTATTTCGCGCTTACAGACCGATTTAAAGACGGTGACCCAACGAATAATGAGAATGTGAATAAAGATCATCTGGAAGCTTATCATGGTGGAGATTTCCGGGGGATGATCGACAATCTCGATTATTTGCAAGAGCTAGGGATTAACACGTTATGGATCACGCCAATCGTAGATAATATTGATTTTAACAAAGGCGTTGACTTTGGCAGCGAACAATATGGATACCATGGGTATTGGGCAAAAGATTTTACCAAGCTCGACGAGCATCTTGGCGATATGGCAACCTTCAAGGAGCTGATCGAAAAGGCGCATGACAAAGGCATCAAGATCATGGTTGACGTTGTACTCAATCATACGGGTTACGGTCTGAAAGCTGAGGATACCTATCCGACAATTACAGCTGAGGATAAAGCACGTTTCGAAGGGATGCTGCGCACGGATGGTGTATCCGCAGATACAGATCCAATTAAGGGTGAGCTTGCTTTCCTGCCAGATTTCAAGACGGAAGATCCAGCCGTTCGTGAAAAAATTATCGCTTGGCAAACAGGCTGGTTAGACAACGCACGTACGGAACGTGGAGACACGATTGATTATTTCCGCGTGGATACGGTCAAACACGTGGACGATACGACTTGGAAAGCCTTTAAAAATGCACTGACAGCGATGGATCCAAACTTCAAAATGACTGGCGAATACTTCGGTGGAACCATTGATAACAATGGTGGAATGCTCGAAACTAGCCAGATGGATGGTCTGCTTGACTTTGGATTTAAAGATGCAGCCAGAGATTTTGCAAATGGTAAGGTAAACAGTGTGGATGCTTATCTGCAGGAACGTGAATTGAAGATCGACAATACGAAGATGATGGCTCAATTCCTGAGCAGTCACGATGAGAATGGTTTCTTGTCTGATTATGTGGGAGGCGATAAAGGCAAGCTGAAGATTGCTGCAGCTCTGCAAATTACCGCCAAAGGACAGCCAGTAATATACTACGGTGAAGAACTGGGTAATTCAGGCAGCAATGCTGGAAATATGTCTGAAGGTCAATTCAGTGAGAACCGTAAGGATATGCCTTGGGATCAATTGACGGCAGAGAAGCCACTACATGACCATTATCAAAAGCTGTTGAATATCCGTGCGAAGTACTCCAAAGTGTATTCCAAAGGTGCGCGCACGAAGCTCGCAGGTTCAGATGATTCAGGTTATTTGGCTTTCAACAAATCATATGAAGATGAGAACGTAGTGACGGTAATCAATACTAAAACTAGTGAGAGTTCTGTCACGATTCCAGTACCGTTTGCTGCCAATTCATCGGTAACCGATGAATACAGCGGCAAGACATACATGGTTTCCGAAGATCAAAAGGTAAATATTGATCTGCCAGGCAGAGATGATGGAGGCACGGTTATTTTGGCTGAGGTATCGGATGTTATACCGACACCAACGCCGA
>NZ_JBBODA010000048.1:0-33273 GCF_038002705.1 Paenibacillus sp. FSL H7-0716 | reverse complement strand
CAGCACCAGCACCAACACCAGCACCGACGCCTGAACCAACACAAGAACCAACACAAGAACCAACGCAAGAACCAACACAAGGACCAACACAAGAACCAACGCAAGAACCAACACTAATGCCTGAACCGACGTTTAACATCGATGCCGTTGTGTCCGGACAATGAGCTATTACCGAATTGTCCTATCTCTTGATCTGGATACACCGAAAGTTCTAAACGAAGTAATGATGCCCTAAATAAATTTATCTATATCTTGTCCGTTTGGATTTATAGATTTTAAAATCATATTTTATGTATAGGTTTGTTGCCGCCATCCTTTGGCGGCTATTTTGTACCCATTCTGAGAGGGGGGATTCATAAGCCAAGGACAATAACAACAGACAAACGACTGACTTTCGCTGGATTTTGTAATGGGTTCAAACATTTAAGGGCACCTCTAAATCTCATAATACAAAAAGGGGATTGCTAAGAATTATACCTCTTACCTCAGATCTGAATTAGAAGTCGAAGTGCACGAATACCCATGGTAAAGGGAGAAAGAGCCTCGCCTTTTCAGCTTACATCGGCATGCTGTAACAAGCTGTATGACTCCTACTCGTCCGTCTTAGGGATCGGCAAAGTCTAAGTCACTCCTACATCTGGCCGCATAACAGTAGCCATACATTCCACGATGTAGAATCCTGCGCTATTGGAAATATTCCCATTACTCTGTACGAATCCAACAAAGGTACAATCCCAGCACGAAGAGCCCGCGTCGGACGCGGGCTCTCGTATTTTACTCTACTCCAGTAGCCACCGGATTCTCCTCATAACTAATCCAATCACTCCAGCTTCCTGCATACAGCTTCACATTCTTGTACCCGGCTTTGCCTAGCGCGAGCACATTCGGGCAGGCACTTACACCTGAACCGCAGTACACGATAATTTCTTGCTCAGGATCAATACCCTCATAATGCTCTTTCAGCACCTCAGTTGATTTCCAGCGTCCTTGCTCATCCAGCACTTCTTTCCAGAACTTATTGATCGCCCCAGGAATATGACCTGCCTTCGGATCAATAGGTTCTTCAAGCCCTTGATAACGACGAGCTTCACGGGAATCGATCAACATTGCGCCACCGCCACCGTTTTTAACCACGTTTTGCACATCTTCCATGCTAGCAAGCATCTTCTTCTGAACATCTGCTTCATACTGGCTAGGAATCCTAACCGCTTGATGATCACTGACGGGGAAGGATGCTTTTTTCCAAGCAGAGTAGCCTTCATCCATTACAAACACACGTTCATGTCCCAAATATTTAAGCATCCACCACAGACGGGAAGCGTAAGCTCCACCTTGATCATCATAAGCAACGACGATGCTATTTCTGTTAATGCCGGCCTTACTAAGTGCGGCGGTTAGCTTTGAGATTTCTGGTAGGGGGTGGCGCCCCCCGTGTGAGCTTACTGGAGCGGAGAGCTGTTCTTCCAGATGTAGATAAACTGCTCCGGGAATATGATCTTCTGTATAGGCTTTACGTCCAGCTTCCGGATCCGTAAGTAAAAAACGGCAATCAACTATAACAAGTTCAGGCTCGTATAACCGAGCAAGCAGCCATCGAGTAGAAACGATCGGTTCCATAAAGTAGCCTTCTTTCCTGTTTAATATGTATGGAGTCATTATAGCGGAAAATAAAAGAGGGCGCACCTTAAGCTTATGGCTTAAACTGCGTCCTCTAAGAATTAGATCAAACGATAGCCTGATGGCAAGCTGCCGGTACGTTGAATGGTGCGAACCTGCGCCGGGGTCAGCCGTTGATTACTTGAAATGAGCGATTCGACATCTCCTCTTCGCAGAAAGTCGTCCAGTTCTCGAATGCTGCGGTTGCCACGCAAAATAACGAAATTATCGCGGAAGGCAGATCGATCGAATAACACAAGCGTAGCGTTCGGATTTGTGGAGAAAAAGCGCAAGCTTTCTATTCCTGTAAGAACTGAATCTATATCTGCAATCCCCAGGTTGCCGCGAAGAGTTCTGCGAAGCCCCCGAAAGTTCTCCTCACTAAACACTCTTAGCCTAGGATATATTACAGATGTTGCCTTTTTTGTAATCATGGTTAATCCCTCCCTGTTCGATTAACGAACTGTCGTTTCGACAACCCGTCAGATTTACCATTAATTAATGCGGTATTTCGACTAGAAAAAGGAGTGACCTGGGCACTAGGCTCCGGATTACTCCTTTTTGTTGTAAGCAGTTGCTAGATCAAACGATATCCCGAAGGCAAGTTACCGCTGCTGCGGATATTACGGATTTGTTCGAGGGTTAGGCGTTGGTTAGTAGAAATAATGGATTTCACGTCATTGCCTGAAATGAAATCATCCAGATCCCTAATGTTGCGGTTCCCGCGAAGAACACGGAAATTTCCTCTAAACCGGGTTCTTGTGAAGAGTACCAGTGTAGCATTGCTGCTAGTAGAGAAGAACCGAAGGCTCTCAATACCATCGAGGATGTTGTCCGTATTACGGATCCCCAGGTTGCCAGTATATACTCTACGGCGTCCATTGAAGTTTTCTTCATCGTACACGGTCAAGCGAGGGTAAGTCTGAGAAATATGAACTTCTTTTTTCATTTGTAATTCCTCCTTTGTTATCTAATCTATGTTCGTATAAATTTTTGGCTTGGCTGATAGTCTAATAGAAAGCCCTTATTTGCATTAACTTATTATTTTGGGCTTTACTCCAACAACATATTAGTGTACTATTCAACTATGACACTGATACAATACAAAAAATGAACAATACATTAGTTGGCAGGGAGGATTCGCATGAAACAGGGGAGTGGTGTAGAAATGCAAGATTCAATTGTTCTGCAAATGAATGAGGTAAGTAAGATCATCAAAGGAAGACCGATTGTGGATAAGCTGACATTTGATATCCGTAAGGGTGAAATTGTGGGATTGTTAGGTCCAAACGGTGCAGGAAAGACCACAACGATTCGAATGATGACGGGTTTAATACGGATGAGCGAAGGCGATGTGATTATCCAAGGCCACAGTGTGAAAAAGGATTTTAAGCAGGCGATTGGCCATATCGGTGCGATAATTGAAAATCCAGAGTTTTATCCCTATATGACTGGACTTGATAATCTGAAGCAGTACCAAAGAATGACGGATAACATTGAGGCTGGCAGAATAGATGAGGTTGTAGAACTGGTAGGACTTCAAGAAGCGATGAATAAAAAAGTAAAGGCTTATTCGCTGGGGATGCGCCAACGTCTTGGGATTGCTCAAGCGCTTCTCAATCGGCCGAAGTTATTGATTTTAGATGAGCCAACGAACGGACTTGATCCGGCTGGAATACGGGAAATGCGTGATTATATGCGTACCATCGCCGAAGTGGAAGGCATTTCTATTCTGATTTCCAGCCATTTACTTACTGAAATTGAACAAATATGCCATCGGGCTATTGTGATTCAGAATGGTAAGCTGGTGACCGTAACTACGATTGGTGAGGAGCAGGAAGCAACCGCACAAGTGAAGCTCACCATCCGTGTAGGATCAATCGAATCGGCAATAAATATCTTGGAGCGCTTGGATTATGCGGAATTGACCTCTATGGATAGCGCGCGATCTGAAGTGATAGTAAGTCTACTTGATAGCAGAGTACCGGAGCTTGTATCTACTTTTAGTGATGAAGGTGTGGGGATTTTCCGGATTACGGAGAATAAACAAAGTCTTGAGGAAGATTTCTTGAAATGGACAGGAGGAAACCGCATTGCGTAACTTTAATAATCTGATTGTGAATGAATGGCTCAAACTCTCAAAAAAACGCACATTTTTTATGCCATATCTGATATTAATTCTATTATCCCTGCTGTTAGGTTATATAGTTCATTCTGTCTCCCCTGACATGTTTGAATCAGCTTATGATTTTTCAGCTATGATGCTGCTTTCCCAAGGGATTGGGCAAGTGATTACAATTCTTGCGATCATCGGAACAGCAGGTATTGTCTCAAAAGAGTATAGTCAAGGAACCATTAAGTTCCTGCTTATCCGTGCCAGAAGCCGTACAGCAATCCTCGCATCCAAATATGTGGTTGTACTGTTGTATGCTTTGACTTTGACTGTCATCGGAGGTATTGCCGTTTTTGGAACGGGGGCTTTGTGGTTTGGACTAAGTGGTGGAGAAGCGGGTATGAGTGAGATGCTTACCAACCTATTGTATAATCTCGTGAGTACAGTTGTGTATGGAACACTTGCTTTTATGCTGGGGATATTGACCACTTCAACGGGGGTAACGATTGGGGCTACTATGTTTGCGTTAATGATAGACAAATTGATTATCTCTCGTGATTTTTACAAATATGTTCTGTTTCCAAACTTAAATTTATCTGCTTATGAAGGTGGAGGAGCACCTATGCCTGGAATGACACTGACCTTTTCCATCGTGATGCTTGTCTTATACACAGTTGTCTTTCTTCTCATAGGTTTCTCCGTCTTTAGACGAAGGGATGTTGCTTAATCATGACAATCGAATTCGATAACAACCTGCCGATTTATATACAGATCATGAATTACATCAAAGGGGAAATCGTCACAGGTAAGCTGAAACCGGGGGATAAAATACTCTCGGTACGAGAACTTGCCAGTGAACTGCAGATTAATCCGAATACGGTGCAAAGAACTTTTCAGGAACTGGAGCGTGAAGAAATCGTGGAAACCCGGCGTGGAATGGGAAGATACGTCACAAGTAATGAAGGTACTATCCTGACCATCAAAAAAGAAATGGCCAAAGATGTGCTAGATCGGTTCATTCGTGGTATGCAGGATCTTGGCTTTCAAGGCGAAGATATTTTAGCGGCGGTGGCGGAGAATATCCGTGACAAGGATAAAGAATAGGGGGATAAACAAGTTGGGAAATATACTTGAGGTTCATGAAGTTACAAAAAAATATAGATCCAAGCATGCCCTCCGCAAGGTATCTTTTATTCTGAGTGCGGGTAAGATCACGGGACTGCTAGGCAGTAACGGCAGCGGTAAAAGTACACTTATGAAAATCATCGCCGGGCTGTCACAGCCTACGACCGGTCGTGTATCAGTCATTGGGGGTTCTGTAGGAACAGAGAGTAAAGCGGTGGTATCGTTTATGCCTGATAAGCCGCTTACAGAATCCTGGATGAGTGTTTCTGATGCTCTAAAATTCCAAACTGACTTCTATCCGGATTTTGATCAGACTAAAGCCTCGCGAATGCTGGAGTTTATGAAGCTAAGAGTGCAAGATAAGGTAAAGGATCTGTCCAAAGGGATGAATGAACGTTTACAGCTTACACTTGCTCTATCACGCCGAGCTAGCCTTTATTTGCTGGATGAACCCATTGGTGGTGTAGATCCGGTAGCTAGAACAAAAATTCTTAACGCGTTGGTAGAGTTTTATGAAGAGGACAGTACTATTCTCTTATCAACCCATTTAGTATCGGATATTGAGCGGATCTTTGATGATGTGATTTTTATAAAAGAGGGAGAAATTCTGATGCATACTGCGGTAGAGGATATCCGGCTTCGCCAAGGCAAAAGCATAGACGAACTGTTCAGAGAGGTGTACGCAGAATGCTAAAGCTAGTGAAGTACGATTTTAGACGAGATAGGGATAAGTTCCTTGCGGTTTTTGTAATCATAATCCTGGCACAGATCGGTTTGGGGTTCACCAAATTACATGACTATGAAAGGTTTACTTTGAACGGAATAGCTTATGTTATTGCAGGACTGATCTTTCTTGTCATGGCAGCAAGAACCTTTTTTAACAATTTAAATTCCTATAATCGTCGCCTAGTACCCGTGAGAACCCTGAACACAGTCCTTTCTCCGTTAGTGCTCTATTTAGCTCTACTGCTGGGAATTATTTTAATAGCTTTGATCCATTTTGGCGTTTATCTTTCAATGTATTCCTCATCATTTCTTCCGGAGAATTTCTGGAAAGTAGGATTGTTAGTTCTCTTGCAGGCGTATTGGTTTGCCGGTTATATTATGCTTACCTTGATGGTCTCCATTACGGTTGCACGTAGTGTGAAATTTAAGGGGCGAGTATGGATTGGGCTGGCCACTGCATATTTGTTACAAAATGGAATCTTCTATTTGGAGTATTTTATTTTCAAAAGTAACTTCACTGCTTGGGAAAGTGTATTCCAGTTCGAGGTCATAGATGAGACGGATACCGCAAATGGGATGCAGCTTATACAGGGTCATTTGAATCTAGCTCCTCTTTTGTTTGAAGGGGTGATAGCAGTTCTTCTTATAGCGGTCATCATCAAGCTCGTTAATAAAAGAGTGGACGTCTAGCCACAACTTGGCGGAATAGTTTTTAGAACGGAGACAGAGCGATTTAGCTTTGTCTTCGTTTTTGTGCAAAAAAAAGACGTCCTTCTAAGTGAAGGGCATCTGTTATGGTAAGTTCTACAGACCTTCAACCCGAAGGGTGGCGGTCCATGTTTCAAGCTCTCTTATTAGGCGTTCTTCCTCGTTTTCGTCCAAGCGGAATTTAACTCCATATTGATATTGGCCAAGCCCAAACATCCAACCCCACCGGACGCTGCATAAGAGCTGAAGCTTCTCTTCATTTAATTGAAGATGAATAATAAGCCTAGTATCTCTTGCAGTGAATCGAAGATTCAAAGGAGTGCGTACTTTACAACCCGAACGGCTAAGATCGAGTAATACAGCCTCTGTTAACTTTCCAGCACCTGGACCGGAATTATTAAGCGGAACTTCAATCCAGCATTCAAGTGGATGGTTCATAACATAACGGAATGGTTCTTTCCTGCTGGACACATCCATAATTTTCCTCCTCATTGTTTATTTGCTATTATATCGAAAGGGAATGTTGAGAACAATCTACTAAAGTGCTATTTTTAATTAAGAATTAATTTTTTTAATACTAATGAAGGTGATGAGATTTATATGTACCAATACCTTAATGAAACGTTCCGTAATCACAATTTTGATCAAGGAAGCTTGCAGGATGGTGAGTTAAATAACTGCACATTCGAGCAATGCACCTTCAAAGGCACTTCTATGGAAGAGATGAACTCTATTGGCTGCCGATTTATTGATTGTGATTTTACTGGAGCCATGCTTAATGCGTCTCACCATAAAGGTTCAGCTTTTACCAATTGTAAATTTACGGGAGCGAACCTGTTTGTATCTAAATTTGAAGATTGCAAGATGGTAGGATCGGATTTCTCAAATGCATATTTGGACGGGATCTCCCTGCTCGGAGGGGACTGGTCGTATACGAACCTAAGACATACTAATCTAAGCAGACAGGATCTGCGGGGGATTCGATTTACAGAAGCGGATTTAATGGGCTGTAATTTGCAAAAAAGTGACTTGCGCGGAGCGGATTTGAGCCGTGTACAATTGTCTCAATGCAAGCTTAAGGGAGCGGATATGCGGGAAGCGATTGTTGAAGGAATTGATTTAAAGAGTCTGGATCTGCAGGGAGTGCGGATGGATATTGAACAGGCGGTACTCTTGGCACGTTCATTTGGGGCAAAAGTAGGGAATTAGTAAACTGACGGCATTAGTTGCTAGCGTGGATCATAAAGACCTCCGCTAGCAAATCAATGCTTGAAGCGGAGGGGCTGGCAGCGCAGATTATTATGAGTATTCTAACTGCTAAACCTATGTATTATTGCATATGTAATAGTATGCGTTAACGTAACCGTTTTCTGGGTTTTGCCCACCATTTAATCCATAAGAATCCATCATCATCACGAAAAAACTTTATACCTACCCAGCGTAAGGGTGTCCATACTTCTTTAAAATAATATGAAGGCATAGTCTGTTAGACCCTCCTATATAGTAAATTATTACTATATATTACGCTAATTCTACGGGATTCACAAGCTGAATTTACTAATAATTACATATTGTCCGGGTGAAAGGAGTTGAGGATGCATTATGCAGGACCTAAGGCACCGCTTGAGCTACCGAGAAGTGCATCTCTCTATTTTACATAAACGCTCTACGTCATAGTGGATAGCAGATGTCGATGTCATGAAAAGTCAAAGGAGTAGTAGTTCTCTAATAATAGGAGAACTACTACTCCTTTTTTTGGATCGTTGTTTGGCTGCTTTTACACCGCCGAGTCATATTCAGTCTACTGTAGCTTAAGGACCCGGATGACGTTATTAGCATTTTTTAACCTTTTGAACGAGGTTTCGGACCTCAGAGACATTATTCCATATGAAGAGCTTGATATTGAGTGTTTTTGGTGCTAATTACGTCTATGGGGTCCGTTAACATTCCAAATGTGAGCTAAAGCCGCGTACTAAGGTCAGCTGAGTCGATTAGAGAATTCGTTAGCGATTGAGATGTAATTAGGAAGTTAGATGTTTAGATCATTGAGGCTACTCCAGCATTCATTTCATGGAATGGGATGGCCTTATTTGTTGCCGAGTTGGAATCAAATCTAGTAAAAACACAATGTTAGTAGGGGATAAGCACAGTCATTTTATGATGCCTCGCATTTAATAAATGGAGAGGATGTGATGAGATGACAGAAGGCGAGTTTATAGCGAAGATTGCGAATTTTGCTGTAAAGGACATGCAGCTCACTAAGGTCCCTGCTTCGTTAACCATTGCTCAAGCGGCTCTGGAGTCAGGCTGGGGCAGCAGTGGATTGACTGTGAAAGCGAATAATTTGTTTGGGATCAAAGGAAGTGGACCTGCTGGCAGCATTACTGTACAAACTACTGAATATATTAACGGTAAAGCTGTTAAAGTTAATGCCCCTTTTCGAGCCTATAACAATTGGGGAGAATCTATCGCGGATCACTCCGACTTGATTGTGAATGGAGTCTCATGGAATCGCAACCTTTACAGCAAGGTTCTAGGTGCAAGTGGCAAGGTGGCCGCACAAGAGATTGCCGCAGCTGGTTACGCTACTGATCCGAACTATGCAGCTAAGCTGATTCAAATTATGAATACCTATAATCTGTATCAATATGACGACAAATCCATGGGAGGAGATGACGAGATGTCAGCAGAGGATAAGCAAAAGCTTGTTAGTCTAGAATCGGAAGTAAAGGAACTGCGTGCTCTTATAGCAGCTCTTACTGATAGCAGGGATACGCTGAAAACAGGTGTGCAAGAACAGGGGCAGGCGATTAATAAGCTTACGGATCGGGTGATATTCATTGAAAATCGGGCAGTCATGAATGTCCCTGCATGGGCTGAGGCGGCTGTGAAAGCAGCGACTGCGGCAGGACTTCTCGATACTCCATCGGGTGGCAGCTACGATTTCTATCGCATATTAACGGTGCTGAACCGTGCGGGTTTACTTGTAACAGGAAGTAAAAAATAAAATAAGGAGGATTAAATACCATGTATAACGATGCTCTCAACAGTGTGCTTGCCTTTGCTTCAGTCCTAGCTGTTTTTGTAATGGCACTTGTACAACTTGTGAAGAATAGCATTGAACTTCCGCGGAACATTGTGCCAGTAGTGGGGTTGGCTATTGGCTTGCTGGTTGGAGCAGTTGCCTATCCGTTCACTGATATGAATCTGATTCTGCGACTCTGGGCGGGGGGGCTTGCGGGACTATCAGCGACCGGTTTGTTTGAACTGGCGTTTAATAAAAGGGATGGGACGAAAAAAGATGATAAATAGATTTTATCTATGAGTTTTATAAAACAATCGTTTCACACTGGTAATGTGGCTATGCATTCTATTGAGAACACTAATATATTATGGTATGCCAATTTATAAAGGGGGTGCAACGATGGGAACTTACCTTGATGCAAGAACATCTCAAAATGCCAGCCTCGCCAACTCTATATCTATTCCTATTACGGTACTTAACACGCCGCAGCTTTTTGGACAGATTGGATTGTTAACGGCTGGAGTGACCACCAATCCACGTGTTCTCCTTAAAGGAACAATATCAGTGACGCTTCCGCTAGCGTTAGTGGGCATCACAATTACGATTGTAAGAGGAACCTTGGCTACTGATCCAAAAGTGTATTCTGCTACTTCAACTTTTGCTCTTAGCATTCTGGCTCCACAAGTAATAACCTTTTCAGCGGCGGATTTCTTACCAGCCATCACACCTCAGCTCACTTATACAGCATTTGTTTCTTCTAATCTTCTCGGTACAGTACGTGTGGGCCCAGAAAGCTTTGACGGTATTTTAGTTTCTGATTAATTGTAGAGCCCTTAACCTCGCTGGTAGCCCAGTAGAGGTCTTTTTTTTTTTAACTGAACGCCCAATCTTCTAAGGGGATAATTACATATCTTATGATGTATTCTAAATACGGAGGAGGTCTTCTCATGGGTGCTGAATATGGTCATGTTGGTGGTGCTTTTACTTCTACAGGCGCAATCTTAGTTTTGTTCATCTTATTAGTAATTATTACAAGCGCATGCATATTCTAAATCACTAAAATAGCAGAGCTCCGTGTTGGCATTTTGCCGACATGGGGCTTTTTTTTGTAGATTTTTTGTACATAAGATTATATAAAATGATAAGTTAAAAGAATAATAATCACATAGTAAATGGTATGAGTTTACAATACTAGGATTTTGAATATTCAAATATACAAAAAATATTGATCGGAATTTCTTCTGTTATTGTACTTTTAATCATTGTTGTAACTGTGGGAAGCTTTTATTTCTATCATGTTGCTATTGCACGTGCTTCAAAGGATTTCTTAAATGAAAGCCCTGACCTGCAGTCCAGTCCAGAGGTAGAACAATCTAAAGATACCTCAAAGGCAGACCAAGAGTGGTGGGATGCCCAGAGCTTTGATAGATGGGAGATGGATTCTGATGACGGAATACAGCTTAAAGCGTACTATTTAGCTGCTGCTCCTGAACATTCCGATAAGACAGTGATTATTGCTCATGGGTATGCTGGAAATGCAACTCAAATGAGTGGATATGCCAGAATGTATTATGAGAGACTTGGATATAATATTTTGCTGCCGGATGCCAGAGGACATGGGGAAAGTGATGGTAACTACATCGGATTTGGATGGCCAGAACGTAAGGATTACTTGAAGTGGATAGAGAACGTTCTGAAAGCAAACGGTGAGGATACACAGATCATACTGCACGGTGTTTCCATGGGGGGGGGCTACCGTAATAATGACAAGCGGTGAGCATTTACCGGTTAATGTAAAAGCAATTGTGGGAGATTGCGGTTATACCTCTGTGAAGGACGAGCTTACCTTTCAATTAAAAAGAATGTACCATCTACCCGGCTTCCCAATTGTAGATACGACCAGTATGCTAACAAAGATTCAGGCAGGTTATTCCTTTGGTGAAGCCTCGGCTCTAGAACAGGTGAAGAAATCTATAACGCCAACCCTGTTTATTCATGGTGATAATGATACTTTTGTTCCTACGGAAATGGTTCATACCTTATATGAAAATAGTCCGGTCGAGAAGGAGCTTTACATCGTTCCTAATGCGGGTCACGGAGAAGCTTTTCGCATGGACCCGGTTAAGTATGAGAGCGTAGTTACTGAGTTTATCGGAAGATTTGTGAAATAGTTGTTGCTGAAAAGGCTGCCGAAAGGGTAGTCTTTTCGTGTTTATAATACCGTTAAACATAAATTCGGGGCCCTATCTCTAGGGCCCCTTTCATGGGAGATGATAGAATCACAGTATTATATTTTATTGTTATTTCCGATTTAGTTGATACAATAGGCTGTATTTGTTTAATTAATCGCTACAACAAGTTGTAAATGTTAGTTTTAAATAGAGTTCGTCAACAAGTTGTCAACAACGCGACAACAACTATGCCTTTGTTTTCCTAGCTCGTTTAACAATCTTTGAAGGTTGGAGAAAGGCATTGAAAACGTCAGCTGCTGATTGATCTGCAGCTTCAATAATATGACCATAGATATTCATTGTAGTTGATATCTTAGTGTGCCCTAGTCTACTAGAGATGATTTTAGCATGAACACCACTGCTGATTAAAAGAGTGGCAGAAGTATGACGTAGATCATGAAATCTAATGTATCTTAATTGTGGATTTCTAGCGTGGAATTCGCGCCAGTAGTCTCCCCAATTTTTTGGGAATTTAGGACGTCCATTGTCGTGAGCGAATAAAAATGAGTATTCTCCACCTTCCCATGGAACTTTAAGCTCAGTGCGAACCCTCATCATATGCTTTTGATATTCTACAAGTTCTTTTACTACGGAAGAAGGCAACGTTATTGTTCTTCCTGTACCACGTTTAGGACCCTTGATTACAGGCATACCATCTTTAAACATTGGAATAGTTTGATGTATAAGGATACTACCTTTTTCTAAATTAATATGTCTCCATTCAAGACCCAAAAGTTCTCCGCGGCGCATTCCTGTAGTGAGAGCTAAAGTAACAAATGTTTTGAATTTAATAGTTTCTTTTTGGAGGGACTTTAGAAGCTCAGCTACTTCTTGTTCGTTATAAAAACTCATCTCCTTTGGGGCCTCTTTGGGTTTATCAATCCCATCCATTGGATTTACTTTGATAACTTTCCAAGACACCGCTTTGCTGAATATACTTCGAAGTACTCTGAAGCAATAAACCACTGAGGCTTCACCAGTTTTTTTTGATAGCTCGTCCAACAGGGTGACAATATCTAAAGTCTTAATTTTATCCATTTGTATATCACCTAAAATAGGAGTGAGTTTTGTCGTAGAGTGGTATTTGTAATTGAAAGCACTTGTTTCAGCTAAATTTTTATCTACAAATTTATCGCTCCATAAACCAGTGAATTCTCTAAATGTCATTTTTTCAGGTCTGAAATAATTTCCGGATTCAACTTCTATTTTGAATTTATTCCATTCTGATTCTAAGTGATCTTTGAGTTTTTTTGTTGTTTTTAGTAATGCAGTATCTTCAACTCGATAAGTCATCGTTTCTCGACCGCGCTTTGTTCCCGACCCCGTTTCAACTGTAAATAACCAAGAACTTTTACCTCTCTTTTGAATACTCGCCATTCAGATCACCTCGAAAATTTACTATGGTTTATGTATTTTCAAATATCAGAAATTTTGAAATGACCCATATATATTCCACAAATCTGTATTTGATTCGGGACATAAAATTTTGCTTCATAATCATCATTCTCTGGGGATAATTTGATTTGGGAATCATTTTCAGACCAATGTATGCGTTTCAGGAATCCTTCCTCACTGTCATTTACAAGTGCGGCAACTAATTGACCATTATGTTCTGCCCATTGAGCATGACGCATATAAACAATATCTCCATCCGTAATTCCAATATTTATCATTGAGTCACCTTTGACGCGTAATGCATAATCCGGTTGTTTTTTGTTGGGAAAAGGATAATGGATGTATTCCTCAATATTTTGATCAGCAAGAAGACCATTTCCAGCACAGATTGTTCCGAGTAATGGTATTTCTCTAAATCGCGGATGTTGCTCAAATAGGTCGGGAAAAATATCTGACTTTGCAATTTTCAAGGTATCTGAGATTATTTGTAGATTTCCCATAGACATTAGTGTTCTACCATTAACATAATCAGAAATAGTGCTCGAGGCTACTCCTGTTCGTTCACTTAATTCTAGTTGAGTAATTCCTTTTAGCATTAAGACTTTTTTTAAGTTAATAGATATTTCTTTCATAAGATTAACCTCGTAATCAGTGAACTTTTTCCGCGCCACTTTGAAAACCTCCGTTTTTTTCCGGTTATATAGAAATAATATTTATTATATCCGATTTAATCAGATATTAAAAGTTAAATTTGGAGTTTTGATGTTGACAATCCGATTTAATCGGAATAATATTGGTTTGGGAGGTGAGGCAATGGACGATTACAAAATTACTTGGAGAGCCGCCAGAGTAAATGCAGGTTACACTTTAAAAGAAGTCTCCGAAATAACCAAAAAAAATATGGATCTCATCCGGAGGTATGAGAAAGATTCGACTGATATACCCTGGGCCTTAACAAATGAGTTACTAAAACTCTACAAAGTGCCAGCGGAAATAATTTTTTTTGGCAGGGAATCCGATTTAATCGGAAATATCAAAGTTTATGCGATTATATCGTAATTAGGAGGAGGTTAAATGAAAGAAGAACATGTTGCATCTGATTTTTTGGATGCTATTGCTGAAAAAGTCGCATCCAAGATTTTACCAACTGTTTTAAAGAAAATTGAAGAGAGCATTCCCATAAGTGAGGATAAAATGGTTGAAGCTGAAAAAGCTGCTGAAATATTAGGCGTCTCTAAAGATTTGATTTATCGTCTCTGTAGTCAAAAACAAATCCCACATGTGAAAACAGGAATGCCTGGTTCACGTAGACCGAAAATGATGTTCAGTATACGTTCTTTGGAAGAATGGATACGGCAACAAGAACGTTTAAATTGCCCAACATGGGATAGTCGAGCTTAAAATCCTTAAAGATTGACTCAAAAAGGAGATATAAATCAATGAAAGAAGAAGACAAACAGGAAGTACTAGGAATGATTGCAGAAGCGTTCCAGATCACCCCTAAAGGCGATGTATTTATCAATGGAGCTACAGTAACAATTGCTACTCCAACAGACGCAGAAGCATTTTGGAATGACTCTGAATTGGTTAAAAGGTTCGGCGGAAGAACAGTCACCAAAACACCAATTGAAGATGGAGTACACGAACTGAAGAAGAAACTAGCCTTGATTGGAAATGAATTAGTTACAGTGGTATCCAGCCTTGATTGCAAAGCGGTTGAACTGGGGGTTTTCAAAGACTCTGGAATCGGCTTTGAATTAGACAAACTAGCAGAGTTGACCAGCAAACTTTTTAATGCGTTGGAAAGCAAAGAAACCACCGCTGGAACGGCGGCTACTGATACCGAACATGAAAAGGACGTAACAAATGCGAAAATTCTTGTTAGATCAGAATCCATTACAACTGATCTTGCAAGAGAATATTGGGAAGAACGTTCAAAACTTATTCTAAAGCATCAAGGACGCCTTTGATAAGTTCAATCGTAAATCTCTCGTTGTGGAGTTTCAATGCTGCTAAATCAGCTTGCCGAATAGCTTCTTGAATTGGTTTCCCGTCATTTTGAAGTTCCTGGGTAAGTTCCAATCCATCTTTAATATAAAGTGGCTGAAGTTTTTCAAATAGTGCTGCGGCGATTTCATCAACATTTGGTTTAGACACATGTAATTACCTCTTTTCTTAGTGGGGTTGTTAATCCGAACAATATCCATTTTATTACAAGAGAACGAATGTCGAAGTGAAGGAGTTATCTCAATGAAAGAAGATTTACAAACAGCTTATGAGGCTCTATCAAGAGTAACAGTAACTGCATTAGCTACTGGAGACAAAATCGCTTTAAGAGAAGCAGGTCTTGCTCGGGCTAAAACCTTGGAGTTAAAGACAATGCTTCAGCAGCGTGAGGTAAAGCCCCTAAGAGTAACGCTTAACCGTGTTGAGAATTATTGCTTACCAAGTTTGTGAGGGAGGAGGAAAGATAATGGGAGAAAGTGTAGGGGCAGTGAATCAAAAGGTCCAGAGTGAAGTAAAGGACACTCCCGAATGGAAAAGCCTCGTCTCAGTGAGAGAGGCTTTAGGAAATATCGATCCGGTGTATGCAGAAATTGTTTCGGAAGTACTCAGCCTTATTGGTAAAAAAAGCGTGACTTATGAAGCAGCCTTATATATTCTCGAACGTTCAAAAGAAGCTCTGAGAAAATGCACACTTCTGCAAGATGAATATACGCCTTAATTAGCTCTTGGAACACTTACAGAACCGATAGTCGGCTGCATTACATGTTTTTCTTGTTGGTTTTCGACCGATTTGACCGCTGTAGATAAATAAACAGCATTGTTGATCGTATCTAAGCCAACCGAGAAACAATCAACTGATAAAATAAACCCCATTACACCGACTTTGTAGTCACCAGCAAACAGTTTCGATGCCTTGCCTTCAGTATTATTTCGACCATCAATAGAGTCTTCAAAGACATTCTTTAAGTAAAAAATATCTTCTGTCGAATCATTTTTGTAACCATTAAGCACGGTGTCGGCCAGTATTTCTAAATGTGTTCCATCAAGGAAATTAATAATAACCATTTTTTACACCTCCCTCCTTGGATGTTTTGGTGGATCTGGACAATCCCCATCTTATCACAGAGAGGAAATGATTTTAGGAAGGAGAATCACATTGCTCATTGATATTAGCAAAATCAAAGTAACGGATCGTATTCGCCAAGATTTTTCGGGCATCGAAGAATTGGCTCAGGACATCGCTGAGAACGGCTTAATCAATCCAATCGTTGTAACACCCGATTATCAATTGATCGCTGGAGAACGACGGTTGAGAGCACACATGCATTTGGGGAGAGAACAGGTAGAAGTAAGAGTTACTGAGGTTCGCGATTATGCTCATCAACTACAACTAGAGATAAGCGAGAACGAACACCGGAAAGACTTTACATTCTCTGAACGGGTCGCTTACGGGAAGAAAATTGAGGAACTGGAACGGATCAGAGCCAAAGAACGAATGCAAGCAGGTAAGGAAAATTTACCTGAGCATGAATCTGGTCAGGTCCGCGACATTGTAGGAGAACAACTTGGAGTGTCAGGCCGTCAGTTCGACAAGATGAAATTCATTAAGGAGAATGCCACGCCGGAAATTATCCAGCAGTTAGACGCCAATATTATCAGCACTCATAAAGCTTTTACTGAAACCAAGGAACGTCTCGAAGCTGCTGTTCGCGAAGCCGAAGATCGAGCTGAACAAGCGGAGTATGAGAAGGAAGAACTTCAAAAGAAATACAAAGACGTTGTACCGGCTTATCAAGTACAAGAGGCTGTCTCGGCGGCTCTTGAACAGCATGATGAAGAACAGACAATTTACCTAAAACAGAAGGATAAGGAGACCGAAGCGCAACTCAAGCAGCGCGATGATTACTGGAAAGACAAGATGAAGGATGAGATCGAATCAGAGAGATTGAAGATTGAGCAATTAAAGTCTGGATACCAACGCATCAAAGAGGAGAATGAAGCCCTCAAACTCCAGCAACCAAATGATTTTGACGAGCAACAGGCTCAACTACAACTCAAGAGGCTGCGTTCCGATGCGGACATTAATACAGTTCAATTTAGCATTAACGTCAAAACATTCCTTAAAAATGCTGGATTAACGGCTTTTATGTTAGGATCAATCGCCAGCGCAAGCAACAGCGAGAAAAAACGGCTGGGTGAAAGCTTGGATATGCTGGAAGCATTTATTGAGCAGGTCAGGCCCGCCGTGAATGGCAGAAAGGTGGTTCAATGAGATGCCAGATACAAAAGATATTTTGTTAGCTATGGGACAGCATTTGCAGTTGACGGAACAGCAAGGCGCTGTAGTCAGATCGGTCTTTGAAGGTCTCGGAGCAATCAAGGATGAAATGATTGTTCAAAAAGAAGAAGTTCTTATGGCCCTCCAGGAGGTGAGAGACCGCATTACCCTGGATGATGTAGAGCAATGGAATTTACAACAAGCGGTCAAGAGCAGATCGAACGCACTTACAAAGGATCGCTACAAAGAATCTGATGTTTCTTTTAACGCTCTGGTAGGCAAGTACCGCCGTCTCATATGGAGCAAGCTCAAAGACAACTTCAGTGTTGCTAAATACAGCCACATTCGCCGCATCGACTATGATGATGCAGTAGAGTTCATCAAAACATTCAGACCGGAGGATTACCTATGAGACCTGAACTTGAGCCGGTAATATCTTCAAATATTGCCGCTGTTGGATATGACAAAGAGAGTCAAGCGCTATTCGTCCAGTTCAAGGGCCGTGATACCGTGTATGAACATCCCGGGGTGCCACGTTTGACTTATGAGATCATGATGGCTGCTGAATCGATCGGAAGCTATTATGCACGAAACATCAAGAAGACTTATCCTGGCACTGTAGTTGTAGGTGATCAGTCATGACTATACAAGAGTTGGCAGAACGTTGGAAAAGTAACAAACTTCAGTACGAAATCATTTTGAGGAATTTTCCTTTGGTGGTGAAAAATCATGATTAATGGCATACCAGCTATGACTATCAAGTTAGAATCTGAAGATGTCGTGTTCGTAGAAAATGAGCTTCACGCTCTATTGGTCTACAAATTAGATGGAGAAGATCCTTCTCTAAAGGTAACTGGATTGAAGAACATACTAGCGATCCGTGATTTGTTAAATGATGCTTATCCAGTGTCGAATTGCAAAGGGGGCTGCACATGTGGAACATCATCTCAAGCACGCCATTCACAAGCTTAAGAAAATGCAGGAAGAGACAACGAATGTCTCAATCGGGGCAGCGTTGGAACGAGCTGGATGGTTCTTTGGACATGAATTTCAATCGGTTTTGGATGACTTGGATACTGCCTTAGCGTTGGCAGAACAGAAAAATGACCCTGCTGGGGAGCAGAGCCATTTGGGTAGATGAAACATTTGGGCGAAAACATTGTCCTAGAAAACATGTTTTCGCCTCCATATTAACATGAATTGGAGGATTTGCAAATGCAAGAAATATCAATTAACTATCCCGAGCAATGGAAAACTGTAAATTCCCGCGCCGGAAACCTCTTTACCAGTGCGGAAAACACAGTAGGCGTTGTTCGCCTGACGAATGCCGATGGACACCTGATTCAATTCGATGATGGTGAATGGGGCATTAGTGCCGAGGGGTACCGTGCATGTAATTTGGTTGCAGGGATCTCCACAATTACACCTGATACAATCCACCTTGCCGATGGGCGCGAGGTGAGTAATCCATATATTGAATTTGATCCAGAGACCGGTACGGCAGATAAGTTCTGGTCACAAAAAATCACAGTAGGCATGTCTCCTTCTGGTAAGCCAATTGTTAGTTCCGCCACTGTCCTCTTTGATATCCGTGTTCGTTTTGTCAAGGAACTTATGCAGAAGATCGAAGAGAACCGGGATGCCGGCAAGCTTTGCATGGAAGGGACGTTAACTGATGAGGAACTCAGATCCGGTATTTTCATGGCCTTCCAAGGGGAATTGGGGGTCTATGGCAGACATGACAACATTGATGTAATCCGCGTTATTCAAAACCTCATAAATAACAAAGAACACGGTGACAAGATCGTTCAGACACTTGCGTGGAAGGCTTCTATTAAACAGCAGCCAAGTATGCCATTAGCAAAGTTAAAGGCTTACAACGGCGTAGTAGACGTTCTAGTGATTGGATACAAAGACACGTTTGATGAAACGAAACTGAATGAAATCGCTGCTGAATTTCAACAAACCAGTTCGGTTGCTGGGGCTGAAGTGATCGAAGAAACGATCAACGCCTCAGAAGAGTCTATCGAAATAGAAGAAAGCTTTCTTTCAACCAAAGGAGGTCCGCGTTTTTAATGATCAAAACTATTCGCACCAAAAACATAAAGGGTAATACTTTCGACCAAGAGTTGACTGGGAAGGATATCTTCGTAGGTCCTAATGGTTCCGGTAAGTCTACACGGCTCCAAGCCGTACAACTAGCAATGCTGGGGTATATTCCCGGCAAGAAGACTAACGCCGAAACGTTCAAACTCAGTTCTGGAGATGAGATGACGGCTGGTTTGCAAATGGATTCATTCTCCTTTGATCGCTCGGTCATTCGTGCCGAAAAGTTGAAGGGCACTGGATCAAAAGAGGTAAAATACAGCGAATCGATCACAGTTTCACCGAATAAAGGCGAGAAAAACTCCACGCAAATGAATGCGCGAATCTCAGCTGAGATTGGAAACTTCCCGATGGTCTTTGACTTCCAGCAGTTTCTTGATATGTCGGATGCTAAACGACGTGAATTTATCTATAGCTTGTCTCCTATATCCAGCGAAGAATGGGATAAGAAAAAGGTATCTGCTCATCTTATCCAAAAGTTGTTGACCCAAGGACTTCAGGAAGCAAATCCTGATCTTTATGAAGCATCCAAAGAGTTGATTAATGATTGCTTAGATGAATGGCCTAGTGATTATGATCTATCTTCCGGTCTTCAAGCTATGACCTCATGGGTTGAATCGCAACAGAAGCATTGGAACAAAAAACAGAATGATGCTACTGGCGCGGTGCGCGAGCTGGCTGACATGAAAAATAAGCTTGAAGAGACTGATCGGGATATCACAACCAAAAAAGAAGAACTGAAAGACTTCCGGCAGCAGCATACCGACGTTCATGGGCAGATTAAGGCGGGTCATGAAATTAAACGGCAATGGGAGCAGAAGCGCGGACGTTTAGAGGACCTAAAAGGCGAGATTGAACAGCTGACATCAATTCTAGATGTTAATTCCGATCGTGACTATGCGGCGGAAATTGCGGTGCTCCAGCAGTCAATTAAGCAAACAGATGTTAGTGGTGAAGCGCAAACTATCCAAGATCAGATCGATGCGCTGGTTGCTTTGAGAGAATCCAAGACCGCAGAGGGCGTGGATGCTAGACAGAATTCCGACAAACTCAGCCTTGAACTCAATACCATGAACGAGGTTCTGAAAAATATTGAGGAAAAGGGCGCTGGTGTCTGCGTAATCCACCATCAAATTGGATGTGATAAGGATTTTTCAAAATTCACTTCATTTGTTGGGCAGAAAGGCCCGTCCTTGAAAGAACAACTAAATTCTCTGGAACAACAACAAATAGACTTGCGAAACGAAATTAAGGAGTTACGTGCTGAAGAAAGTTCTCTGGAACAATCGAAGCAGGCGCTTTATAAATCTGCGAACGATGAAAACACTGCTAATGACCGCATCCGTTCACGGATTGAAATAATCCGTAAGGACGAACAAGAAGAAATTAGCCGTCACCAGGATACACAGAACAAAATCATCAACTTGCAGCAGGAACAGGAACGCCTCCTGAATGACAAGCAGCCAACTTTTGCCCCACTTGAAATACTGGAGCCACAGTTAACGGCGCTAGAAAGGCAAATTGATGAATTCGAGAGAGTTATTGAAGAGAAAGAGAAAGCCAAGATCACGCTCTCTAATGCTCAGACAGCCATGATCTCAGCAAGCAAGGCTCAGTATTACTTCACGGCTTGCAAGAGCTTAGCGGAGGCGCTGGGGGCTAAAGGGATTCAAGGGGAGTTAGTGAAAGGTGTACTTGGTCCTATCGAAGACTCTATCAATGAGAATCTGCAGTTGATGGGTATTCAGTATCCAATGTTCTTCAGCACGGAGTCTGAGACAGGCAAGGAAGTGTTTCAGTTCGGATGGATCAAGAACGATCGCAAAACGAACTTCGATGTTCTGTCCACTGGGGAAAAGTTGATGTTCCTTTCTGCATTCCTTGTCACGCTGCTCGAGAGAGCGAATCCGCCTCTTAAAGTGTTGGCCTTGGACGATATCAACAACTTGGATAAGAAGAACCTGAGCGGTGTTCTGAAAGGTTTGAACGCCTTGTCCCACAAGCTGGACAATATCTTGATTGCTGGTGTCGTTGAAATCTCGGAAGCAGAGGGCTGGACCATTTGGGATCTGACTCCAGAGGGGGCTGCGGCACGTGGTTAATTTCACTGCTGGGCTGAATGAGGAACAGGCATCAGCTGTTTTATCTGAGTCGGACGAGATCCTAATGAGAGCTGGAGCAGGGACGGGTAAAACCCGTACCCTGACTCATCGGATCGCACATCTTAATCTAAATCATCGAGTGGGTGCATCAAGCATTGTGGCCATAACCTTCACCAGAGCTGCGGCAAAAGAAATGAAAGATCGACTGGTTCCATTGATTGGAGAACATGAATCCAAACGAATCACATGTTGCACGTTCCATGCACTTGCAGTTCGTATCCTCCAAGAATGGGGGCACCGTTTGAATCTTGATAGACAATTCACGATTTACTCCCAAGAGGATCAGGAAGAGGTCATGAAGGTCATTATCAAAACAATGGGTTATAGAACCAGCGTGAGTAAAGTCCTCAAGGCAGTAGATTTGAGAATCAAGGGTCTTGAGGAACAGGCGGTTTGGGACGAATATAACTATCAGTTACGCCGTTACAATGCCGTGGATCTGGACGCTCTGATTTCAAAGGTCAACACGTTGTTCAGTAATCATTCTGATGTTGCTGATTTCTACCGGAAACAATGGAAGTATCTATTCGTGGACGAGTTTCAGGATACGGACCATCAGCAAATGGAGTTTATCCGGCTACTGAATCCTGAGCATCTGTTCTGTATAGGCGATTGGAGACAATCTATCTATGGATGGCGTGGAGCACGGGTTAGTAACATTCTTGAATTTACAGGTTCTTATCCAAATACAGAAGTAATTGAGCTTAACCGCAATTATCGTTCAACAGTTTCGATAGTCGAAGCTGCCAATAACTTAATCTCTCATAGTGGAGTTGAAATTGGTGGAGGGCTAGTAGCCTACAAGGAAGGTACCAGCGTTGATGTAGTCTCTTTGGTTGACGATGATACTGAAATGGATTATGTAATCAGCCAGATCAAAGAGAGAGTACAGAACGCCGAGTATTCAAATTTTGCGATATTGGCACGGACGAATGCTCAAATTGATAACTTTTATCAAGCGTTGCGGCGGGAGAACATTCCATGTACTGTATTGAGCGCTTCGGATGATCCTCTTAAAAAGCCTGACGTAAAGTCGCTATTGAACTACCTTGCATGGATATTTAACCCGCAGGACGAAACGAATTTTAAAAGAGTCATTAAGTTTCCAGAGCGGTCACTGACTGATATGCAACTTCAGATTGCAGAGCAGACAGCCATAGATAAGTCAATTCCATTGTGGGAGGCATTAGTAGATTCGAACGAAGAAAGGGTTGTCCAATATGCTGCCATCCTACAGGGGGTTGCTGAATCAGTCAGAGAGTGCGTATCTGCTTACGATGCATTAGATTTATTGTCCAGTAGATTAAAGCTGAGAGAACGCTATATAGAGCGGTATCTTAACAATCGTCTTGAGGATCTGGATCAAGCTCAGACCTACATCATGTATTGGGTTGAGCGGCAGTTGAAGGCTGGTGAAGACCATAGTCCTACTGCGTTCCTCAAATGGGTCAAAATCAGAGATATTCAAGAAAAACTAATGGAAGACCGAGACGCGGTGAAACTTATGACCATTCACGGTAGCAAGGGGCTTGAGTTTTCGACAGTTTTCCTTGTGGGCATGAACGAAGGGCTGTTTCCAAGCCAAAACACCAGAGATATTGAAGAAGAACGTAGATTGGCCTATGTAGCGGTAACCCGGGCAGAGAATGAACTTATTATTATTACTACTAAATCACATAGCAGTTGGGGCAATGTCATTCCATCTGAACCAAGCAGATTTATTGCTGAGATGAAATTTCTAAATGGACGAGGTGCTATAAATGCTCAATAGAATTATTTTGATTGGTAGACTGACCCGTGATCCTGAACTTCGTTATACTCCTGCTGGTGTTGCTGTGACGCAGTTCACTCTTGCCGTAGACCGCAACTTTACCGGTCAAAACGGAGAGAAGGAAGCGGACTTCATTCCAGTAGTTACCTGGCGGCAGTTGGCTGAGACATGCGCGAACTATTTGCGCAAAGGCCGGCTGACAGCGGTAGAGGGACGAATTCAGGTCCGCAACTATGAGAATAACGAAGGGAAGCGTATTTACGTCACCGAAGTCATTGCAGATAATGTGCGATTCCTGGAGTCCAACAGAAGCAATGACCAGGGTGGTAGTCATTCATCAAGTAGTAATGGAACTGGTAGTAGCAGTCAAAATAGAAGCTCTAGCGAACAAAACGGAGGTTATGGTGATCCATTCTCTGGCGATGGCAAACCCATAGACATAAGCGATGATGATCTTCCATTCTGAGAACGGAGTTGTAAGCATGGAGGAAGAAAACGAGTTCGACCTTGCGGCTTACATAGAGCAAGTAGATTTAATGAAGAAACAGGCTAATGTTTTGCCTGAGAACAACCCAGCATCATTGCAAGAAAAGATTGAGTTACTTACACAGTGTCATGAACTGTCTGGAGAAATTTCGAGTGAATGCGACAGGCTCTATAAACGCATTCACGTCCAGCGTGACATGGACTATGCGGAAGCATATATTTCTGCTAAAGCACCTAAGAAGGAGCGTGCAGAGTTGGCTACAAGAGAAATTAGAGTGCTTGAAGCAGAATCCTATGGTCGCTCAATGAAATGGCGTAACGAGTTTAAAAGTCTTCAGGAGAACATTCACACCCTCAAGCTGAAAATGAAAGTTAATTTTGCTGATGGGACGATGTACAGCAATAGTTATCAGAGGTGAGGTGATTGGCGAATCCACAACCAGAGAATGGCTTTGTAAAGCTTGCCAACGAGATATGGAATGAAATCATACGTCGTGATTTTTCCAAGCGTCAGAAAGACATCATTCTCTTCATATGGCGGTTGTCGTATGGGTGTCAGAAGAAAACAGCATCGATACCTTTGCTCAAATACTTCGAGTTATGTGGCGTTGGATACCAAAATATTCGAAAGGAACTTGATCATCTATCCAATTGTCGAGTGATAGTTTGGAATAAAAATAACAATATTTTTGCGGTGAACAAAGATTATGAGCAGTGGCAGATTAGTCCGGTAAAGGGATGGAATGAAGAAATATTCAAGGATTTAGTTAGTAAAAACATCAACTTTAAAAGTGGCGGAACTTCTCAAAACAAGAAGCCCGAGAAATCGAAGGTACATGGAATTATCATCATGGCTTCTCAAAACAAGAAGTTGTTACTTCTTAAAACAAGAAGCTCGGGCTTCTCAAAACGAGAAGTTGGAGGTGCCTCAAACCCTTGCGGCTGTAAGGCGAAACGCGTCTCTAAAAACATTATTAAAAACATTATTAAAAACAATAGTAGTTGTTGTTTAGAGGAGGACACTGAAATGGACAAAGGACTTTCAAACAAAATCAATACAGATAGCCAGGATGCCGTTCCTGCCGGGGATGCCGACTCCAACCGGAAAGCTGCTGAATTTGATTATCGTAAACAAGTCGCAGACCTTTATCTCAAACGCAGAGCAAAGGGACTTGATCTTAAGGTTAATGATGAGTTGTTTTTAGATCAACTCATTGCAGACGGAGTTCCGATCTCCGTTGCCATTGACGGCATAAATCTTTCCTTTGATAAATTTAAACCTAAACATAAACGAGACGAGATCAAAAGTATCAAGTACTGCGAAGGACGCATTTATAATTTATTATCCGAGCAAGAAGAAAAAATAGACGAACAGAAGATTAATACAGTCATAGATTCTGAAACTAAGGATGAACCGGATTATGATCAAGAAGAATATCAAAAAAAGCTTGAGCGGTTGAAAGCCAAGCGTGAGGCTGTGGTGTGATTGGGAAACTTAGGTGATGAACTGAAAAAACTTATCCCAAAGGGATTTGCCGAGCGAAAGGCAGCAGCGATAACACGGCTAGAAGAACATCCTGAAACGAAAAGAATCAAGGAAACTTTTCCTGACCGAGTGGACAACTTGACACATCCGACAAATTACGGTTCGTTATCACGACACCTTGTTAGTTTTGATAACTGTAGAGGCTGCAAAGAATTAGTTGGTTGTCAGAACGACCACAAAGGTCACTGTAGCGTTGTAGAGGAAAATCCGGATGACGATATGGGATTGATTTATAGGCTCCAAAAATGCCCTTTGCTCCTTTCTCACGAGAAACAGCAAAGGGTAATGGGAAAGATTAAAAGTCATTTTATTCCTGATCACATTGTGAATGCGACTTTTGAGGGCATTGATCTTGACCCCCATAGATCTGCTGCAATCATAAAGGCTATGGACCTATGTGAGAACTTCGAGGTTGGAAAGAGCAAAAAAGGGCTTTATTTATACGGTCAAATGGGTGTAGGCAAAAGCTTGATCTCCGGTGCGATTGCTCAGGAGTTAGCTTCTCAAGGAGTAGACGTTGCAATGGTCTATGTCCCAGACTTTATGTCTGAGGCGAAGGATGCTATTGGATCAAAGACAGAAACGGTTTTGTCTAAACTAGAGGCCTTACAGAACGTTACAGTGCTCATCTTAGATGATATCGGAGCTGAGTACCTGACTACATGGACGCGAGATGAAATACTGGGACCCATTCTACAACGCCGAATGGAGCGATTAGTCACAATTTACACGTCGAACCTAACGATCAAGGAATTGCGGCAACACTTGATAAACGTCAAAGATGCCGCCAAAACTATGGATCAGCGCCAGCATGAAAAGAAGGCTGAGAGAATTTTGGAACGGATAGAGCCATTTGCTGAAGTGCTGCATGTAGGTGGGCGGAATCGACGTAGGGATAATTCTCGTAACACAGGAGGAAAGTTATGAAAATATCAATTGATAAGCATATTCTTATCAAGCCGTTAGAACAAGCGGCTAAGTTCCTACCATCAAAAAATGTTATCCCGATATTGGCTGAATTTCTTTTTGAAGCAAAACATGACGGACTATACATCACCGGTGGAAACGGAACTCAGTTTCTACAATCAAAAATTGATTCGGATGATTATGAGTTGATCAAGCCTGGTTCAGCGACTATACCAGGGAAAAGAATCGCTGAGATCGTGAAAGTAATGAAAGGCGTAATCGATATCGAGACGGTCGGATTCGAGACTGAGATTAAGAGTGGAAGAAAGAAATATGACCTTCCCGGCTTAGATCCAGAAGAATATCCTCATTTCATCGAAGATCCCGAAGGTGCTTCGGTAGAGCTAGAGGGACGAGCGTTAAAAGTTTTAGTCAAAGAGACGGCCTATGCAGCATCAGAGAGTGAGGCAACACCGATTTTAACCGGACTCCGCGTTAGGTTTCAAGACAACATGATTAATGTCACCAGTACAGACCGGCATAGATTGTCATCTTCGGTACAAGTGGCAGATAACTTGATCGAAATGCAGATCATCGTGGGAGCTAAGACAATGTCCGACCTTATGAATCTGATCGGACCAGAGGAGAAGTTGGTAATTAAGCTGGTTCAATCGAAACTTGTAGTCGTTACGAAGAATTTTATATTTTGTTCTCGGGTCTTAGAAGGGACATACCCAGATGTAGACCGAATGGTACCGAATAACTACCAATCGACACTTCGGGTAAATCGTGAATTATTGATCGATGCCCTCCAGAGTGTGAAGATTATCATCAAAGACCAAAAGTCCAAAGTTACCCGTATGTACGTAGGAGAGGTTATTGAACTCAAAGCTGCTGCTGAAGGCGTAGGAAAAGTAAATGAATTTGTAGATATCATCTCACTTCAAGGAAAAGGATTTAAAGTTGCATTTAACGGGGAGTACTTCCTTGAAGCTGCTGATTCCATTAATTCCAAGGAACTTATCATAGGGTACTCGGGTATGACGAACCCCATCTTAATCAAAGACGCTGATGACGAGCGAAATTATAGAATTGTTCTTCCATATCGAACAACGGAGGTATAAATAATGACTCTTACTCTTGAAGAAATGTACAACATGCAAAAAGAACTAGATGCAAAGATCGTTGCTGAAAAAGGACTGGAAGGTCAGGATCTGCTTTACAAGCGAACACTGGCTCTCCAAGTCGAGTTGGCAGAGTGCGCAAATGAGTACAGGGGATTTAAGTTTTGGAGTGATCGCAGCGAACCAAAGCATGGATACGATGCCCTGATTGAATGTCCGAAATGCAGCGGAAAGGGATTTTGGTTTAGTGGAGAACGCGTTATCTGTGGTCGTTGTAATGAAAAAGGGAAGATTACCAATCCCCTTCTGGAAGAATTCGTTGATTGCGTTCATTTCTTCCTGAGTATCGCAGGTCAATACGGCTGGCTGGACGCTCTTTATATTTCAGAAGATGCAATTGAAGAAACAAGGGACGAAGGTTTAGATGGAGAAGTAACAGGTGCATTCTTGGAATCGATGTACTGGCTCATGAAATTTCATATGGAAAGAGACCGCGATGAGAAGATTGAGGAAAAACTCGGAAGGACAAAGCGTGAGATATGTTTCAGGAATGCTTGGTATGTATTTTTAGCTATCGGTCTTGTTGGATTCAATTTTACATTCGAGCAGATAGCCGATGCTTACGCAGCCAAGAACAAAGTCAATCATGAGCGTCAGGTGAATGGATATTGAACAAATACAATGCCAAGAAGGTCATAGTTACCTCAGACGGAACAATGTTCGAGGAAGCACAACTGAAGAAATACAATATCAAAATCACCGGGAACAGATTCGACAGCATGATGGAAGGCGAGTATTACCGGCATCTACTGCAGTTGAAGAAGATTGGACTCATAAAGGATTTTACTCTACAGCCCAAATATATACTTCAAGAGAAGCCTAAGATCACGTATATCGCTGATTTCCTAATCACCAATATAGACGGATCAGAACGGGTAGTGGACATAAAAGGTGCTGAAACGGCAGTATTCCGTACGAAGTTGAAGCTCTTCCAAGCAATATATCCAACTATACGCATTGAAATACTCACTAAAAAGCGTGGTGAGTTTGTTCCATTGGATCAAGTAAAGAAAGAGAAAGCAGCCCAGAAACGGGCTGCTAACAAACTAATTAAGAAGGCAGAAGGGAAGATGAAATATGAGCGCATCGGCTACCCAAAAGGACGTAGTACTCGAAAGCCAAGATATTGATAGATACCTGGATGAAAATGATAAAAGTGAACTGTCTCGGATCATTTGGAAAATAGAAAAGCTAAAGTCTGCTGAGAACGATCCGAATCAATTAACGGCTACTCTCTCGGAAAACTCACTTTTCATAGTTGCCGAGTAAATCTATGGACAAGGTCATTTCCGCCATAAAAAGGATTCGCTGCCATGTTCTCATTGATGAATACAAGCTTCACGGACTTATCGCTGAACAATTAAACGTAGCGGGGATTTCGTATAAAAACGAAGTCCTCCTTGCACCCCGTAACCGCATTGACTTCATAGCTGGTAATGGTATCGGGATAGAAGCAAAGAAAGGGAAGCCAAATGAGCAGCAAGTGCTTCGGCAACTGGAACGCTATGCCGCCTTTGATGAGGTAAAGGGATTAATCCTTGTCATAGAACGCTATATGGACCTCCCTGAGACAATTAACGGTAAACCGGTAATATCTATCGGACTCCGTAAACTTTGGGGCATATCAAGTAAATGAGGTGAATCAGAATGGATGCTGTGGAGTTACCTTCATACCTTAAGAATCCCGGAGAATCAGATTACTTTTACGGTACGCTGAGCTATGAAGAGAAAACGGATAGTTGGGTTATCGAAGGAGAGCCGGCCGTGTGCCAGGCAGCCAAACGTATCTTCCCGGGGGCAGAAGGTCGCTATAAGGGGATGGCTAAGTTTAAGAGCAACAAGAGATCCAACGGGGATCTTAATTGGCTAATGATGCGCTACCCCTTAGAAATCATCAACAAGGAAAAATGGGATGAGCAGTTCAATCAGGCAGTGGGATATGTGTTGAAGCGAAATCAGATTCGCAAAGGGCCTCAAAAAATAGAACCCTCAACGGCAGTATTCAACGGGACACTCACCGAGTTCCAGAAGGAAGGAGTAGCTTACCTGAATAACAATGCTCCTACGCTTCTGGCAGACGATATGGGGCTAGGCAAGACAGTGGAGGCATTGGCATGGATTGCCCACCAAAAGCGTTATCCGGGTATTATAGTGGTCCCTACGAGCGTACAAACGCAATGGAAGAAACAGATACTCAAGTTCATTGTTCCGCAACCGGTAGTTGGAGAGATGGCCTTATTCCCTGATCCAAACAAATCTGTGCATATCATCAAAGGATTGACTCCTTATGAACTGCCGGAAGCTAACTTCTACATCATCCATTACGGATTGCTCAGGGGATGGAAGTCAGTCTTGCCGACTTACAAATTCGAATTTGCTGTGTTCGATGAAATCCAGGAACTTCGGAGAATTGGAACCGAGAAATACAGTGCTGCCTCGTTGCTATCTGAAAGTGTAGGGAATGTAGTTGGCTTATCAGGAACCCCGGTATATAACGCCGGGGGTGAAATTTGGAACATCATGAACATTCTTGAACATCAGTGCTTGGGCGATTGGGGGAGCTTTACGCGGGAGTGGTGTTATGGATACGGAGAAATGGTTGTCTCTGATCCCGATGCACTCGGACAGCACTTGCGCCGTGAGGGGTTGATGCTCAGGAGAACAAAGGATCAAGTCCTTACCGAACTTCCGGCCAAGCGGCGGATTGTCCAGGAGATTGACTCTGATGAGAAGACATTCACCAGAGAAATGAAATCAGTATTTGATCTAATTGAGCGCTACGATACCATTGCTAATAACTTTGAAAAGGGAAGAGCCAAGCGCGAGATCGGAGAAAAGATGCGGCAAGCAACCGGTATATCTAAGGCCCCATATGTAGCGGCATTTGTTCGGATGTTGCTGGAAGCTGGAGAGGCGGTCGTGCTATACGGTTACCATCATGCTGTCTATGAAATCTGGATGGAAGAACTTAAGGCTTTCAAGCCTGTTCGAGTTACAGGCTCAGAATCAAACGTTCAAAAGGAATACGCTAAAGAGCAATTCATCAAAGGGGCATCTAACCTCATCATAATTTCACTCCGGGCGGCAGCTGGTATCGATGGATTGCAAGAAAGAGCGAACATAAATGTTTTTGGTGAATTGGATTGGTCACCAGGTATCCATTCTCAGTGTGAGGACCGGACACATCGTATGGGTCAAAAGGATTCTGTACTCAGCTATTATCTGGTATGCGGCGAAGGTAGCGATGAACAGATGATGGAGGCACTAGGCTTCAAGACAGCACAATTTGCGGGGATCATGGGCGAGAAGACAGAGTCTGAAGAAGACAAGGCGCTTGCTCAGACTGAGATCGGCAAGCACCTGGATAAAGTCATTGAGAAAATAAAACTGAGAGGTGGGCAACAAAAATGACAGCTGAAGAAATTATTAGGATGAATCCAGGTAAGGAACTGGATGATCTTGTTATAACGGAAGGCTTAAAGGACGGTTTCTCTCCTTCAACAAATATGAATGATGCTTGGCAATTAAGAGGTCATTTCATAGATCAATTTGGTGGTGGATTCGAACTTGTTAGATATTGTGATGATTTTCCTGAACACTGTTGCTGGGATAATGACGGAAAGAAAGTTCTTGTGTGGGCTAAAACCGGGGCTGAGGCGATCACGAAAGTAGTAGCATTGGCTGTACGTGACTTTTACGGAGACTTTCATCCTTGGGTATTGTTCCCGGAAATGCAAGGTAAGTTCATAGAGGATCTGAAGAGAAACACAACACTGTTCAAATAAAACAAAAGGAGCATAGAGGATTTATTCCTCTTGCTCCGACCTGATTTGCTTCTGTAACAACGTCAATATTAGATTGCTAATAGAACGATTCTCAATCTCAGCACGGCGTTCAAGTTCATTTTTTAGATCCTGCGGAAGAGTTACCATGATTCGCGAATTACCTTTGGATACTGCCATCGTACAACCTCCTTTGGTGCAATCTTATCATGGTGAATCACTTAGATGCAAGGTGATGTTAAAAAGTGTTGCTAAGTGAATCACTATGATGTACTATGAGGCTATACAGATAGCGATTCAAGATCAAGGAAATCTTTACTTAACAAGAGAGAAGGGAACCAGAATTATGAAGGCACTTATTTTAACAGAATTGGACAATGAGCCACATGAGATCAGAGAAGCTATTGCATTTTATGCCGCACATACCGTGTTGCCAATTCACTTCACCGCAGCCGAACGTGAACGGCATTATGTGACACTCGAAAATGCGGGTTACTTGGAAAAAATCTCTTAAAACCGCATTAACACAGCAGTAGAAACGTAATATTATAGCCCTAAAATAGAAATATAGGAGGTGCAAAAGAGCATGGGAGAGCACAAAACATTCTGGAAGCCTGTCAAGGAAGTCAAAGAAAGAAGACCTACAACAGCCTTCAAAAGCAAAGTAAAGCCAAGTCCAGAAGGGAAGTTCCAGAGTGGAAGAAAAACCTCCTTGCTCATCACAAACCAGGACAGAGCTCCAAGGATCGGTGTGACTTCAGTGATGAAGTAATTGCTGAGCTTATTGCAGAACAAGGCGAAGTATGCCCGTGCTGCAAGACCGCAGCATCAAATACTACTCACCATGTATGGCCTCGGGGGCGGAAAGGTCGGGGCGTAAAAACGAACGGGCTTAGAGTTTGTTGGCCTTGTCACGACAAAATCCAAACGACTGATGAATTACTTCAATATTGGATTTCAGTATACCGAGAGAAATATGGAGATTACTTTTGGTTCGATGAAAAGGACTGGGAGGAATTTCATCATAAACAAAATATTCAACAACAGAAAGAACGAGAGAAGCAAGAACGGGAGAATCAGATTAAACCGGTTGTAGATCTTCTTAGTTCGGCTGCTGGACGCAGTCTCAAGGCTAAAGAATTGCGGTTGCTTCAGTCCTTTGAAGATAAGGATATGGCGGTATTTGCAACCCTTATGGCTGACGTATTCGGTAGACCATTGGAAGAGCCAAAGGTTTACAACTATGGTGAACGTTTTGAAGATTAGGAGTTGTTAAAATGGCTAAGGTCAGAGATGCAATGTACATGCAGCGCCTTGTAAACAAACGTGAATTAATACCTATTTTTGAATCTTATGAATTGCAAATATATCGAAAATTAGAGGAAGTCGATCACTTACTTGCTCTCGTTTCTAGCGAAGCAGTTACATGTGGTGTAAAAGCGGAGCATTGTAGGGAGTATATCCGCACGAACGTAACCGACATGATTGATCAGATAGCTGAAAAACGGGAGAAGGAATGGAGGAGCAGGTCTCGAAAGGTCAAATGAAATCTCATTAATTCTTATAACAACGATAGGAGATTAGTTATATGGTTGAAACAGAACAGCGCAGACACTTCCAGCGGATTAAATCCCTGAGTAACGATAAGTTTTGGCGGTACATGAATGTACTGCATACACGAGCTTATACCAAGGCAGAAAACCATTATCAAGAGGCTATGGATATCGTATTAACACCAAAGCAAAAAGCAGCAGTAATTGCTAAGGCTAATGAGATTCGAGAGTTATGGGATGGCATGCCATCAATCACTTTGGATGCTACAGAGGATGCAGAAATGCGGGAGTTGGGAGTTTAAAACAAATTCGGGCGTTGCCCATAAGGAGAGATAAACGATGAGCATGGATATGAACGCAATTATTAATGATAAATTGGCAGAACTGAACGCTGAAGGGTATGTAGAAAAAATTATTAAAAAGCAGCTTGAAGACACCATTAAGGATGTTGTCGAAGACTCTTTGAGAAGCTGGAGCGATTTCGGCAAGGGATTGAAAGAAGCCGTAAAAAAT
>NZ_JBBODA010000047.1:0-33628 GCF_038002705.1 Paenibacillus sp. FSL H7-0716 | reverse complement strand
GGCGGTATCTGGCTGCACCGGCGAAGCCGCAGCAGCCATTGTCTCCCCGCGCGGCACTGCCGGCGCGGGGGCAGGATCTTGTCCCGCCGCGTCAGCGGGCGGGATATTCGCGAGCTGCGGCATGCTGCCGCGCAGCTCGGTGAGCACGCCCTGCAGCTTCACGAGCAGGGCAGCCCCGCTAGGTGCAGCAGCTTGGCTTGCTGCACCAGCTTGGCTTCCCGCAGCAGCTTGGCTATTTGCACCAGCTGATCCAGTGGCGCTTATATTCGCGCCACTGACACTCCCCTGCGCTCTATCTTTATTTAGACTCATTTCATTGCCATGAGTTTCGCTCTGATTAGAACTATTTTGATTGCTTACAATTCCGTCCCCTTGCGTGTTAGCAGCACTACTCTGAGTTCCTGAAGCAAGCGTAGAAGTTATTTTCCCAGTCAAAGGTTCACCAGTATTTCCACTCTTCGAAAGCTGAACTACCTCACCAGCCTCTTCGGGGACCACTGGCTTGGCAGTTACAATACCGGTTTCATTCTCAGGAGCTTCAGCTGTACTCGCAGCTGCACTTCCCGATATTTCTGATTTCACTGAATTCAAAGGAATTGTAGGTTCGTCAGAAATAACTCCGGCTCCCGTTGCCCCTCCTGTTGCAGCAGCACTTCCGCTTGTAGTAGTAACACCAGCACTACCTTCAGCAGGTTTACTTACAGGTTGTCCAGTTCCTTTAACCGCCACCTGGTCCATTTCCGCATCAGCATCACCTGCTGATACCACTTCCCCGTTAATCACAGCGCCCGTACCTGTCGTTACAGGAGCATTCAGCTTTCCGGTTGGGGTACCCATTCCAGTTTTAGCTTCAGCTGTTGTTTCTTCACCGGCGACTTGACCTGCCCAAATTGTAATCTGTTCTTCGAGCGCTGACAAAAGCTGATGAAGCTGCGGACCAAAAACCGCCTGCTGCAATCCTTTCACACTTTCAGGGGTAACCGGCAGGCCCCGCTTTACAGAAATGACCGCTGCATCAAGCCACTCTGAGGTCGGCACGCCCGCAGGTTTCGCACTCATTACAGCATCCAGAATCGCCGCTGTCTCTTTGGTAAGCGGAATACCACCCGACTGCATCGCCAACACAATTTCCCGACCCGCTTTGGAGTCAGTAAGCCCAAGCGATTCCAACGCCTCGCCCATGTTTTGCGGGGTGGCTAACACCGTTTCGCCGAGGGAGACCGGCTTCAATACGGGCAATCCGCCTTCTCCGGGTGCTCCAACCTGCAAGTTCAGGGTCTCTCCTGGCAGTAGTGGTGTTTCCAACTCCGCACGAACAGGTGTACCTTGAATCTGCACAACGGCTTCTTTTCCCGAATCCGATACAGACAAAACAACACCACGTACAACCTGCCCTTCCTTCAATTCCAAAGACTTGGCCGCTCCCGCTTTATTATCCCCGAGCAATCCACGGATCAATGTTCCGATATTCATACCGTTTCTCCTCCCTCCATTTTCTCTCTTCTTACTATATCGGTATTAATCCGACTTTTTTGAGCGGTGAATTTATCCAAGCTTAAACGCCTTTGGCATCTTTTAAATTCTGATATTTCTAAAAAAGGGTTTGCTGTTCAGCAAGAATCTTCCCAATAAAGCTGCGCCGATGCATAGGTGTCGGACCTAACGCCGTAATTTGTTCCCTGTGAAGCTTGGTCGCATAACCTTTATGTATCGCAATCCCATAATCAGGGTATAATTCCTCCCACACCCCTTCACACAGTCTATCTCTTGTTACTTTAGCTATAATCGAAGCTGCCGCAATAGACTGGCTGTTAGCATCCCCTTTTATGATCGCCTGCTGCGGCAACGGAAGATCAACTTTTTCAGCATCGATTAACATATAGTCCGGGATATGACTAAGACCTTCTACCGCTTTTTTCATCGCCAGACGAGAAGCCTGTTTAATATTAATTTCATCAATCATGCGGGAATCCACATAACCTACACCAATAGCTATCGCCTGCTCCATAATAATCTCGAATAAAGCATCTCTTTTTTTCGCCGTAAGCTTCTTAGAATCGTTGACGCCATCAATAATAAGCCCTTCCGGCAAAATCACCGCTGCTGCAACAACATCCCCAAACAAACAACCTCTGCCTACTTCATCTACGCCGGCTATACGGCGATAAGACTGTTCCCAGCCCTCTTTTTCATAACTCAACATATCTATCGTACTCACGATCTGTCACCGCCAATTATAAATTATTCTATAAACTACATAAGTCAGCTTACCATAGTAAAGCTCACATGGTCATGTACAAATAACCACTCCAATTTGATCCAAATCAGCAAAAAAAAGAGCCCCCGAAAATTTCCGGATGGCTCTTCCATACCCATTCATTTAAACGCCTTTAAGGTGTTTCCAGCGTAAAACGACCAAGCTTACCTGCCCGCAGCTCATGCAGCAAAGCACGTGAAGCTTTTTCCAGATCAACACGTCCACCGCTAATCAGACAACCGCGTTTGCGGCCCACGGCTTCCATAACTGCGACGATCTCATCAGGGTTCTCAAGATCCTCAGGAAGCTTCTCAATACCAAAGCGTTCTTGAAATCTGGAACCATAATCCTTGACCAAATACTTCACTGCATAAAAAGCAATATCCTCAATGTTCAGGATTTCTTCTTTGATCGCACCCGTCACGGCCAAGCGGTAACCCACATCTTGATCCTCAAACTTCGGCCATAAGATACCAGGAGTATCCAGAAGCTCCAGATTACCTCCTGTTTTAATCCACTGCTGGCCCTTAGTAACCCCCGGGCGATCACCCGTAGCAGCGATACTCTTACCAGCCATTCGATTAATCAGCGTTGATTTACCGACGTTAGGAATACCGACGATCAATGCGCGCATAGCCCGTGGGTTCATTCCCCTTGCGATCTGCCGATCAATTTTTTCCTTCAACAGCAGCTTGACCTGCTCCGGAATCTCCTTAACACCTGTTCCAGTAGATGCGTCCACAGGATGGGCAACATGCCCTTGTTCCTTAAAGTACGCCAGCCACTTCCGAGTAATTTCCGGATCCGCCAGATCCGCTTTGTTCAAAATAATTAATCTCGGCTTGTCCCGCAAAATATCGTCAATCATCGGATTGCGGCTGGAAAGCGGCAGACGGGAATCGAGCAACTCTATAACAACATCAATCAGCTTCAGCTTATCCTCGATTTGCCGCCTAGCCTTCGTCATATGACCAGGAAACCAATGAATGGCCATTGCCGTCACCTCCTTTGACTTCTGTCAACTTAATGGTTAATCAGTGTAATATCTTTTATCGGCCAGAAGATTAAATCTGCACGACCCACAATATCACCCAGCGGCACATAGCCAATCATCCGGCTGTCTGTACTATCCGAGCGATTATCCCCCATAACGAAAATATGTCCTTCTGGTACAGTACCATCCGTGAATTTTTCATTTGGGAAATCTTTATTATTATACAGAGCGTTGTTACTATGCGCAGCATCAATAGCGCCTTGGATGTAAGTCTCGTTAACAACCTCACCGTTAACTGTAACTACATCTCCTTCTACTTTCACAGTATCTCCAGCCACACCAATTACACGTTTAATAAAATCTCTGCCTTCAGATGGCACGTGGAATACAATAACCTCACCCCGCTGCGGAGATCTTATATCGTATAAAATTTCATTAACGATAACACGTTCTCCCGTATGGAAATTAGGCTGCATGGAAGGTCCATCTACAATAAAAGGCTTGAATAAAAGCCAGCGAATCAGTATAACCAGAACTAAAGCAATCGCAATGGCCTTGACCCATTCCAGCACTTCATTTTTCTGTTTACGTGGGTTCTGCTCGCTTGATTCCAAAGTTTCGCTTTGTTCCTGCTGCATAGTTCACCGTCCTCTCTTAATACTACTCTTACTATACAACACAAAAAAACTCCTGCCAAAAACCCCTCCACAGATACTCCTTCAGGAGGCCTTTTCGGAGAAGCTTATCCCCAAGCGTATATGTCACACGCATTGTATACCAAGCTAAAACGCCCTCAGCGTCCTTTTAAGAACGGTAAGCGTTTATGCGAGAAATATAAGAATAATGTATAACGTAAAACTTATGCTTTTCTTATATTTTCAAAAAAAAATAAAGCGAAAGGGGCTTGAACTCAAGCCCCTCTCCTCTGTCACTATTCTAGCGACGAATTTCTTTAATTCTCGCTGCTTTACCACGTAGTTCACGAAGGTAATAAAGCTTAGCACGACGCACTTTACCACGACGAGCCACTTCGATTTTTTCGAGTTTAGGCGAGTTGATTGGGAATGTTCTTTCCACACCAACACCGTAAGAAATTTTACGAACCGTAAAAGTCTCACTGATTCCACCGCCACGACGTTTGATTACAACGCCTTCGAACAACTGGATACGCTCACGAGTTCCCTCGATAACTTTTACATGCACCTTCAAAGTGTCACCCGGACGAAAACTAGGGATATCTTTACGAAGTTGCTCTTGCGTAATAGCTTGTAGGATATTCATTAAGGACTTCCTCCTTCCGTACAGGTGTTCTTGCCTCTTCCGGAGAGATCTGAGCTCTCCCTCATTATCCGCAGCGGACCACCGTATTCCACACAACAGAGTTAATATTATCATAAAGGACGGGCTAATACAACTTATTTTTCTATTTCATAACGGTAACATATCTCTTTTTTTTGCCTTAGACTGGCAATCTTTGCACAAGCCGACCACGGTTCCATTATCTTGAGCATAGAAGATCAACTTTCCATTCTTCTTCTTGCAAGAAGAGCAAGGTTGCTCTCCTGGACTCTGTTTGGCTTTGCGATGACTGTCCATTGAGATCACATTACTGCTAGTAGTGCGCAAAGGATTGCTTGAGCTGCTTGTTTTCTTTTTTTGAACGATATAATACCCAACACCCAGCGCTAGCAAGACAAGCAAAATAACTACATATTGCATCTGGCTCCCTCCGCTCTTCATGATTTAATTGAGGTAAGAAAATAAAAAGACCGCCCTGTGATGCAAGTAAGGCAACGGTCTATATCGTATTCGCAAACTAGCCTTAGCACATCTCACTATAAAAAGCGCTTTTCAGTAGCTGCTGAAGATTATATATGAGAGCATCTTTGCTCTTTTTATATGTACCCTTACCCATTTTAATGTGAGCATAAGATCTATATTTCATTTTAGCACAATTGAAATTTGAAGTGTAGTGAACACTTTTTAAATACCTAGTCTTTGGTCCAGTATATTAACCCGCCTACAGCCGTTTTTACAATAAATCCCCATAGGCTATACTTACAGGAGTACGTACATAACGTAGCGCTTAGGGAAGAACACATATACCCAAAAATAAGGAGGATTTTATTCAATGAAAAAGAGTAATACAACTAGCGTAATGGCAGCTGTAGCCGTCTTGTCCATCGTACTTCTGGCAGGATGCACAGAGTTACCGGGTAGGCAATCCGCTAATAATGACCTAGGAAAGAATATTACTGAAGATGTGCAGCAAAATATTGGTGAGGTAGTGAAGCAAGAGCTGGGTAAAGCCGCTGCAAGCGTGGAGCAAGCCGTTCAGGATACAGCTACCAAGGTGGCCGACGAAGTTAAAGCAAACAGCATTAGCAAAGAACTATCCTTATCTAAAGAGATCGGCTCTGCTTCAGTGCTTAGCATGAACAATGCAGTGGGAGAAATAGAGGTTACATCAACTACGGGTGATCAAATTAATGTGAGTGCGACAATCTTAGCCCATAACGGCTCCGCTCATAAAGCTGACCGCCAGAAAATCTTGGATGACGCTGAAATTTCAATAGACGTTAATGGCGATACTCTGAAGGTATCTACAAGTTCCAAATCAAATCCGAAAAAGGATTTATGGACTTGGGCTCAAGACAAATACGGTTATTCAGATTTTAGCATTAACTATACCATTGAGATCCCGACCCGTATGGATGAATATCAAATCACCAATAATGTCGGGCAAATTCGTCTCCGCAATCTGGACGGAAACTACCGCATCGTCAGCAACGTTGGAGCTATTGATATCGAAGGAGCTAACATCACCGGTAAATCCACTCTAGAGTCTAATACAGGAAGTATACGCATGGATATAGCCGGAATGAAGAGTGATAGCCGTCTTAAAGCGACAACAAATGTAGGTAGCCTCAATGCTGTTCTAGCCGATGGCGTGAAATGTAGCTTGGTGGCTAAAAGTGATCTAGGCCAGATCATCGGGGTTGAGGGTGGCAAACGTGATGTTAACGGAGGAGGTCCTTTGTTGTCCTTAAGCTCAGATATAGGTGCAATTACTGTAGAGTAACCAACCACTAAAAACAGACCGTCCGGATTAGCGGACGGTCTGTTTTTACATCATCATATCAGATTAATGCAATAGCCAACAGCGTGAACAAGCTGAGAGTTAAAATATTGTCAGCAGCATAAGGGTAACCAAAAAATGCAGAAGTCTGCACAGGTCCATTGGATCCTGTTCTTAAGTAAACATTATATCTGTCCACATCTGTAATCACACCTTCATGCTGTCTGCCATCAGTAGTCAGGATACGTACCCTTCTATTCTTACAACGTAAGCAATTATAATAAGCCTCCACTAGTGTACTCCTCCTCATTCGTAATGATATACTCTATGGTGAGGAGTACAGGTCGGTAACGGCTAAGTTACATAGGTCATTTGTTTGGACCGATATTTACTTTCCGTTCCCTGCATTTTTTGTATTCCCAAAGGTTATATATAAGGAAAGACATATTTCCGGCTTGTTATCCGTACCATCTTATCCATTCAAGGAGGCCAATCGAATGAATGTAGCACGTAAACAGTTTATTAAGGAAGGCGTACTACGTATTACCATCTTTATTATTTTATCATCGCTTACCTATACCGTTCGCAACTATGCATGGGCAGTTACTGTTCTCGTATGTTTTGCGCTTTACGCTCTACTTACAGGAGTATATCGCCTCTTTCGCAAAGAGTAGAATGCGCCTCCACGAATTTTTATAGTTAACCAAACACCCCCTTTCCAAAGAGTTTTTAATTCTCCTTGAAGAGGGGGTGTTTACATTCTGATCAGAGTTACAGGGTTTGACCTCTCTTAGTAGGAACAATAAAACCATTAGATGTAGTGAACTTTCGTTCGCTACGCTCTAATGGTTTTATTGGACTTGCTTATTCAGCCTTAATTATTAATCTTATATGTTCAAGCTTTAAAGGGCGAATGGGAATTACGATTTGCGATTTGTATAATAATCGATAATATCATTCACGGTGCGGAGCGGCTCCGCATCTTTGTGGATCGTGTCCACGCTAGGCTTGAATTCTTCACGCGTCTTCGTAGTCACTTCAGTTCATTCCTTTCAATAGTTAAGCTTGCTGCATCGTAAGCTGCATATAGTATTACGCCACCTCTATCTATTACCCCAAATAGAAGAGTTCAACGCACCTATGCTCATTTGTTTTGGAAATTACGCAAAAAAAATACGAGATTAAGTAAACATAACAAAAACGCCTCCTTAACGTAAGATACGTTAAAAAGACGTAAAATATGCCTGTTTTATTAAAATTTTACTACGGCTTGATTTCATTTTTCAGACGTTCCAGTGTTTTCTTGTCTTTCAACGTTAGTTCTGCACTTTCGAGCAAATCAGGTCTACGTTCAAGTGTACGCTGTAACGCTTGCTCTCTCCGCCATACTTCGATATTGGCGTGATGGCCACTCAGCAACATATCTGGTACCTTCCAGCCGCGAAACTCAGCGGGTCGAGTGTAGTGAGGATATTCCAACAGCCCTGTACTGAACGAATCCGTGATCGCAGAGGTTTCATTTCCAAGCGCTCCTGGCTGTAGCCGAACTACTGAATCAATAACCGTCAGTGCCGGTAATTCTCCACCTGTTAACACGTAATCGCCAATCGACAGTTCATCTGTAACCAGATGCTCCCGTATCCGCTCATCGTAGCCCTCATAATGACCACATATAAAGATTAGATGCTGCTCTTGTGCCAGTTCCTCAGCAATCTTCTGATTATACGTCTTTCCTTGCGGGCACATAAGAATGATGCGCGGCTTCACAGAGGAAGGCGTCGGGACTGCAGATTCAGAACCCTTCTCCAAAGGACTAGCCTCGATCCCCAATACATGTTCTACCGCTGCAAAGATCGGGTCAGGCTTCAGTACCATGCCCCCGCCCCCGCCATACGGTGTATCATCCACACTGTTGTGCTTATTGCCTGAGAAATCACGAAAGTTCACAGCATTCAAAGATACAATCCCTTTTTCGCGTGCCTTACCAAGAATACTTGTGCTAAATACACCTTCGCACATCTCCGGAAAGAGCGTTAGCACATCAATTCTGATCATGGCAATAGTCCTTCCATCAAGTGAACAGTAATTCGTTTGGCCTCAATGTCGACGTTCAGCACTACATCGTTAATTACAGGGATAAGGATGTCTTGACCTTTAGCAGGCTTAACAACCCAAACGTCATTTGCACCTGGCTGTAAAATTTCCGTAATTGTGCCAAGCGGTTCACTACCAGCATCATCCGTATAAACTTCACAGCCAACGATTTGATGGAAGTAATATTCGTTCTCTGGCAGATCAACCAGATCATTACTTGGCACCTTAAGCAAACTTCCCTTATACTTTTCCACTTCGTTAATATTGGTATATCCCTTAAGCTTAACGATAAACATACCCTTATGCTCTCGAGCGGATTCTACAGTCACTTCGAATTTTGCACTGCCATCCGCAGGGATGACGAACAGCTTCTTGTCTTTAGCGAAACGAACCTCAGGAAAATCGGTATGGGATAATACTTTAATCTCCCCGCGAATTCCATGTGTATTCACAAGCCGGCCTACGGTTAATTCTTCCGTCATATAACCCTCTCCTCTACAAGCTTCATCTATATATTTGAACAAAAAGGAGCCGGGATATACTATCCCTAGCCCCTCATTGTACGCATTATTTAAGATAAAATATCTACAGTTACGCGTTTATCGCTCTTGACTGCTGCAGATGTGACTACTGTACGGAGCGCCTTGGCGATCCTGCCTTGCTTGCCGATGACCTTTCCTACATCATCTGGATGTACGGACAGCTCATAGACAATCAAGTGTTCTTTCTCCACAGCCCGTACCGTCACATCTTCTGGATGATCCACTAAAGCCTTAGCAATTACTCCAACTAATTCTTCCATAGAGGACCCTCGCAATCAGTCATTATTTCTGTTGCTTAAGCTCATGAAACTTCTTCATCACGCCTGCTTTGGAAAGCAAGTTGCGGACGGTATCAGATGCTTGCGCACCTGTTTGAAGCCATTTAAGAGCTTTTTCCTCATCGATCTTAACTACTGCCGGTTGTTCAATCGGATTATAATAACCGATTTCCTCGATAAAACGACCGTCACGAGGGGACCGGGAATCGGAAACCACTACACGATAGAAAGGCGCTTTATGCGCTCCCATTCTTTTTAGACGAATACGTACTGCCACGAAAAATCACCTCCTTATAATAGTTTCCAACATTAGTTGGACAGACATTCAAGATCATTTAAAAGGGAATTTCAGCCCTTTTCCACCACCAAGACCTTTAAGCTGCTTCATGGCATTTTTCTTGGAGGCTTTGCCGCCTCCGCCCATCATGCCGGAGAATTGCTTCATCATCTTACGCATCTCATCAAATTGTTTGATGAGGCGGTTGACCTCAGCGACTGAGGTTCCGCTGCCGGTTGCGATACGCTTGCGGCGGTTATGGTTAATGATCTCAGGCTGTTGCTTCTCCGCCTTAGTCATAGAATGAACTATGGCTTCAACGCGTCCCATTTGCTTATCGTCGACCTTTAAATCTTTAATGCCCTTGGCTTTGTTCATACCCGGAAGCATATCAAGAATTTGATCGATAGGGCCTAGCTTCTTCACCTGATCCATTTGCTCAAGGAAATCATCAAACGTAAACTCTGCATTACGCATCTTACGTTCCATTTCTTTAGCCTTGTCAGTATCAATGTTCGCCTGGGCTTTCTCAATCAGCGACAGCATGTCGCCCATACCCAGAATCCGCGAAGCCATACGTTCCGGATGGAACGGCTCCAGCGCGTCGATCTTCTCCCCTAAAGCGGCGAATTTGATCGGGCAACCGGTAACAGCTTTTACTGACAGTGCAGCACCACCACGGCTGTCGCCGTCGAGTTTCGTCAATACGACCCCTGTAAGCTCAAGCTGCTTATTAAAGCTCTCGGCTACATTCACGGCGTCTTGACCCGTCATAGCATCTACTACAAGAAGTACTTCATCAGGATTTACAACATTGTGAATCTGCTTGAGTTCTTCCATTAGTTCTTCATCAATATGCAGGCGGCCTGCAGTATCGATAATAACATAATCCAGTCCGTTATCCTTCGCATGTTGTACAGCTTGTCTGGCAATTTCTACCGGACTAGTCTGATCACCCAGCGAGAATACAGGAACCTTAATCTGTTCTCCCAGCACTTGCAGCTGCTTGATAGCAGCAGGCCGGTAAATATCTCCCGCAACCAGGAGCGGACGATGATTGCCCTTCTGTAACAGCTTAGCTAGCTTACCCGAAGTGGTTGTCTTACCAGCCCCTTGTAGACCCGCCATCATAATGACGGTCGGTGGCTTGTTCGACTTGGCCAGCTTCGCTTGGCTTCCGCCCATCAGCTCGGTTAGTTCCTTGTTGACGATGTCGATAATTACCATGCCAGGCGTAAAGCTGTCCATGACTTCCTTGCCGATGGACTTTTCTTTCACCTTAGCTACGAATTCTTTAACTACCTTGAAGTTAACATCGGCTTCCAGAAGGGCTAACCGCACTTCACGCATAGCTTCGTTTACGTCTTCTTCGGATACTTTACCTTTACCGCGTAGCTTGCTGAACACATTCTGCAATCTTCCGGTTAAACCCTCAAACGCCATATGCAGATTTCTCCCTTCGTGCTACTCTAACCTCTGCAAGCGATCCACGATCTCCGCGAACCGAAGTTTATATTGCTCAGGCAGCATCCCATTCTCCGGCAGTCTGCGCAGCTCTTCTAAATATTTAGTACGACTCTCATGTTTCACTAATAGTCCAAGTTTTTCTTCATAATTCTCAAGGACTTGCTCAGCCCGCTTAATATGCTCATAAACAGCTTGGCGGCTGATTTCAAATTCAGCGGCGATTTCTCCCAAGGAAAAATCATCGTGAAAATAATATTTAAGAAACGTTTGCTGCTTATCTGTAAGCAGTCGTTCATAGAAGGCAAAAAGCAAATTGATACGATTCGTTTTCTCGAGCCTATTCTCCTGACTCATTAAGGACAACCCCTTCGTCAAGGAAAAACACTTTACACCTTCACAACGTCCCTTATGATACCTAAAAGAAAGAGAGATGTCAAGCACTTTTGCTTGTCATCTCTTTCTTTATTAAAAATCCATATTTTCCGCGATAAATCCGCTTGAAATTATTGGATTGGCAGTACATAAATCAATATGGCGAAGAAATGTGTGACACTGCCTGCAAGAACAAATACATGCCAGATTGCGTGATGGAACGGAAACCCTCTCCATACATAAAAAACTGTACCTAAAGTATAAAGCACTCCGCCAGCCATAAGCAGAATCATACCACCGTCCGCTACAACTGCCGAAAGAGGATTCCAGGCGATAACAATCAGCCACCCCATAGCAATGTAGAATACCGTAGACATGAACAAGAACTTTTTAACAAAAAACGCTTTGAAGAAAACGCCAAATACTGCGATTCCCCATATAACACCAAATAAACTCCAGCCAAGTGTTCCCCGAATAGCTACTAGCAAAAAGGGTGTATACGTGCCTGCGATAAACAGATAAATAGAGGAGTGATCGAAAAATTCGAACAAATCCTTCGCCTTGCCCTCTTTGAGACTATGCACAAGTGTTGAATTGAGATACAGAAGCAGCATTGTCGTTCCATAAATGGAGAAGCTGACTACATGCCATGCCGTTCCTTTCAGACTTGCAAAAACAACAAGCAGGACAAGTGCAGCAACGCTTAATACAGCTCCGATCCCGTGCGTAATCGCATTCGCGACTTCTTCTCTCCGGGTGTAGGTGTGAGTATTTGCCATATCCATATCCTTCCGTCTAAGCTTTCTTTCTATTATACCACGCGGACCTCACTGGATTACAGTTTGTAAATCTCCGTGTATTTCTCCTCCAAATAATCAGCCAGATAATCTGGACTGAGCGGCTCACCTGTTACTTGTTCGATAATTTGCGAAGGGGTCAGACTTTTTCCGAAACGGTAGATTTTTTCTGTTAACCATTCTTTAATCGGCAAAAGATTTCCCGCAGCAATCAATTCATCGTAGTTCGGCAGATCCTTGCGGAGTGTATTCAAGATTTGGGCAGCATACATATTTCCCAAAGAGTAGGATGCAAAATATCCGAAGTCTCCACCGGACCAGTGCACGTCCTGCAATACACCAAGCGCATCATTAGGCGGTGTAATACCTAAATATTCTTGATATTTAGCATTCCATACCTGAGGCAGATCTTTGACAGATAGACCTTCATTAAAAATAAGCTTTTCGATCTCGTAACGCACAATAATGTGCAGATTGTATGTAAGCTCATCTGCTTCAATTCGGATGAATGAATTTTCCACACTGTTAATAGCCCGGTAGAAATCCTCTACATCTACATTAGCAAGCTGCTCTGGGAAATGCTGCTGCAGATCACCGTAATAACGTTGCCAGAACGCACGGCTGCGGCCGATCATATTCTCCCATAGTCTCGACTGAGATTCATGAATCCCCATCGATGCGCCTTGAGCCAGTGGTGTTCCCACTAAATCTTGGCTGATATTTTGTTCGTAAAGCGCATGTCCACCTTCATGCAGTGAGCTGAAGACGGCGCTAGTCACGTTATCAAGTAAATAAGCGGTCGTAATACGAACGTCACCTGGATTCAGCCCTGTAGCAAAAGGATGCACACTCTCATCCAAGCGGCCTGCGTCGAAGTCATAGCCCATTTGCTTCAGAATAAAGTTACCAAACTTTTGTTGCTGCTCTTTAGGGAAAATCTGCTGCAAGAAGCGGGTATCTGGTTTATTAGGTGAAGCAGCGATAGCTTCCACTAACGGAACCAAGCGGCTGCGGAGGCGACTGAACACTTCATCCACCTTCTCTACCGTGAGATCAGGCTCATACATATCTAGTAGCGTATCGTAACGTGTGCCATTTACACCCCAATAATCGATGAACTCTTGTTTCAGAGCTACGATTTTGCTCAAATAAGGTTCAAATGTAGCGAAATCATTATTCTCCTTAGCTTCTTCCCAGATCGTTTGAGAATGAGCAGACAGGACAGCGTACTCTTCAAATCTTTTGGAAGGAATACTCTTACTGCGCTCATACTCTTTGCGGCAATCGTTGACGATTTTTTGTTGATTAGCTGTAAGCTGGCTCAACACTTCTGGACGGCTGAAAAATGCTGTGAAGTCACCCATCTCCTGTGAAATCTCAAGTCTGAACAATTCTCCACTCAGCATCCCAATCGTACCGGAACGAACTTCTACTCCCTTACGCGGTGCACCTGTGCGCAAATCCCAGTGCATTAATTCTATGGCCTCTGAATATCCACTAATTTTTGCTAATAACTCACTGAATTGTTCCCATCGTTCCTTTACTTGTTGTTCCATTCTACTCCACCTGCTTTCTCTGTTTTACAGACTCCTCTTGATGATACTTTTTTGAATGAGTATAATCAACTTCAGAGATTACATCTCTAATTTGAAATATTTAATGAGTTACATAAGAAGCAGAGCTTGCTTCGAACAAAAATTAAGGAGCGTGAACAGGGCTATGATGATTCAAGTTACACCTCTCGCAGAAAGGAAGTTGAAGGAAAGGCTTGGAGATCAGCCAGGATTTTTCAAGCTCTTTTATGATACGGTAGGCTGCGGGTGTGACGGAATTAATGTATTACTAATTGTTTCTGAAGTGGAGGAAGGCGATTCTAGGATAGAGACGAATTCTCTCCCCTTTATCGTAAGCCGGCAACAGGAAATCTTTTATGAAGACAAGATGCGACTCGATGCAGAGGAACGTTTCTCTTCCTATAAGCTGGTCAGTGATTCTCAGATTTATGGCAACAATATCATGGTAAGAGATATGCGCAACGTAAGTACAATTCAAGGATTTTAAGGGAGGAAGCTAATATGAGCCACGTATCAGAAATTATTAACTTTAATAAAAGTTTTGTAGAGAATAAGGACTATGAAGCCTATCTAACCAGTCGTTATCCCGACAAAAAAATGCTGATCATCACCTGTATGGACACTAGACTCGTTGAATTATTGCCGAAAGCCATGAATTTCAAAAACGGTGATGTCAAAATCATCAAAAATGCTGGTGCGGTTATTTCTCAGCCTTTTGGTAGTGTTATGCGTAGTGTAATGGTAGCTCTGTATGAACTAGATGCTGAAGAAGTAATCGTGGTTGGACACTATGAATGCGGTATGGCATCCCTCAATGCGGACCATATGATCAATTCCATTAAAGAACGTGGCGTATCTGAAGAAGTGCTGTCTACACTGGAGAATTCCGGAATCAAACTTACAAAATGGCTGCGTGGGTTTGACAATGTCGAAGAAGGGGTAATTCAGACTGTGGACCTGATTAAACGTCATCCACTGCTTCCCCCTAATGTACCTATCCATGGCATGATCATCGATCCGGCAACCGGAGCGCTTGAGCTTGTCGCTGACGGGTATAAGTAACGAATGACGACTCTCTAACTGCTGTTTGCGTGGATCCTGGATCCACGCTTTTTTTGTGCATAAAAGTATAAATTATGATAAATAAAATTGAAACCTTGTGGGGCATGTCTGCGTATTACCGACCATACACAAAAATTCATGCTCACAGGAGGGTTTTCGTACTAAATGAAACCAATGAAACGCGTAATGATGATTCTAATGGCCTTCACTCTATTTTTTGCAGTGGCTGCTCCAGACTTTGCCGATGCACGTCGAGGTGGCGGCGGTTTCAAATCCGGCACTCGCAGCTATTCAACAACTCCAAAAAAATCAACAACAACAAATAACATCAAAAAAAGTGACAGCACTAAAAGCTCCACAGCAGGATCTGCTGCTAATACGAAACGTGGCTTCTTCAGCGGCGGCAGCTTAATGAAGGGCATGATGATCGGTGGTTTGGCCGGATTATTATTCGGTGGAATGTTTGGTGGAATGGGAGCTTTTGGTGACTTCCTAGGCTTTGCCGTTAATATGCTAGCTATCTATGTACTGGTTATGCTCGTGATGTCCTTCTTCCGTCGTAGAAAAGAACGTCGCCGCTTAGAAGAACAGGATGGTCGTTACTAATGTCTACAATCGTTCTAAGCATGGATGAGATCATCAATGCCCTCTGTCTGCACATGGCGGAACGAAAGGCTGTTCGCCCAGAGGATGTTCAGGTGGAACTGAGCTGGGAAGAAGATACCGGTTACTCTGCAGAGGTTTGGGTACAGGGCCGCAGTCAATTTCTAGTAGAGTCCAATATGATTGAAGCGATCCTGCGTTACATGCTCAGCGAATATGGTGTTCGTGCCTATCGTGAAGATGTGAGACTGGACCTGGATGAGGAAATCACAGCGATTGTAAATACAGGGAACTAATGATAGTAAAAAGGACAACCCAAGGGGTTGTCCTTTTTGATATAACGCTATTCATAGAAATATTGCTTTACCGTCCCTACTCCGTCTGACACTTCAATTTCTGCATAAGCTCCATTAATAAAAGTAACCTGCGGCGGGACATGACCACAATCGATATCATAAACGATCGGTACCTTAAGCTCTTCAGATAGTTCAGCATAGATATCTTCAGCAGTATAGTTATCCAAAGGCCGATTAGCTGGACTTCTGCCAAACATAATCCCCGAACAATTCTCAAACCACCCTGCCAGCTTCATCTGCACTAGCGATCTGCGTAAATCCGCTGTGTTCAATTCACAATTTTCCAAATACCAAACAATTGGTTCGTCATTAATCATTTCTTGCTGAAAATGCTGGAGCTTTCCATAAGGTGTGCCGATCAAATGCCTAATTACATCTATACAGCCACCCAACAGACGTCCTTTCATCGTTACAGCATCTGTAGTTAGAGACTTCCAATAAGTCTCCTCTGTCAAATGAAAAACGCATGGCGAAGGCACATCATGCTGCCATTCCCGCTGATATTTAAGAGATGAATGCTGGACAATGGACTCACCCACTGATGTCTCTAGAACCGCCTGCCAGAGGGCTGTAGTATCATCTGAATACTCTCCCCGTAAATCAATGAGATTCGCTCCGTGAGCAGTAGCCAGACCGCTTGTCAGCGTGACCGCAAGCAGCAAGACGCTTATATCTGAATATCCCACGATCCATTTGTCCTGCAAAGCATCAAAATCAATATATTCCAGAGCTTCAATTAACAATTCCCCGCCCCAAGGCGGAATAAGGGCATCGATTCCGTCATCATTGATCATCTCATTAAACTCATGACCACGAACATTGGCTGGTGCAGATTTAGCCTTATCTTGCTTCCATGCCGTTTCGCCGATAATGACATTAAATCCTTGCGACTTCAACCGGCTGGAGGCCAGTGTAAGAAGTTCTGCATTTTGAATGCCTACTCCAGATGAAGGTGCTGTAACGCCTATCGTCGCATTCTTTTTCAAAAAAGGGTATCTAATCATATGCCACCTCCCAGAGTTTGTACCCATTATATCCCTAAAGTGATAATGAGAACACCTCCTTCTAACACATACTTTACGCCTACAAAAAAAGGACCTGGCGGGATGCGTCAACGTATGACCACAAATCCTGCACATGTCCTTCTTCAATTAAACCCAAGCACTAGATTAAAGAGATAGCAAGCAGTTCAAACAACACAAGCGGTAAAATCACATTATTATTGTATGGGGGACCTGGATAAGGTCCTGGATATGGGCCAGGTCCCGGGCCCGGATGAGGATGATAAGGCTGATGAGGGTTGTAAAACCCGCGGGGCATTTGCCCATTAGCTGCAACGTTCAGATACAAGTGTTTATTATCTACTCCGGCTATAACGCCTTCATGTACAAAGCCATCTATTGTCTGTACGTTCACCTTATGGTTAAGGTATGGCTTGCAAGATTGATGTAGGGAATCACGGACACCGTGCAGGTGCCGGATCACAGCAGGATCGGCCTGATAAATCACATTCTGTTGCTGCCCAGTGTTAAATGTCGACATGGATGTTCTGACCTCCGTAAATGGATTTGCTCCATTCTATGCAGAAGCCTAGATTACGGTGCCTATTAAATGGACTATTCTTAGAATGGCAGAGCGACCTTCTCAACCTTAACATTTACGGAAACTAGAGACAGTCCCATCATATTTTCAACAGCATTTCTTACATTTTGCTGCAGCATATAGCAGACCTCTTGAATCACACATCCGTAATTAACTATGACCTGAAGATCGATGGCAACATCCACTTCTTTTACTTCAACGGACATTCCTTTTTTTACATTTTTACCGCTTAGACGTTTAGCCCAGTTGTCCGAGATACTGCTTCCTGACATGCCGGCAATACCCGGTGTGTCCAGAACCACTTGCCCGACGATCGAAGTCACCACATCATCTGAAATATGAATCAGTCCTTGCTCCGTTCCTTCATTCATAGAAATCCCTCCATAATGTTTTATTAACTTAAGAGATATCCGGACTCTCCTCTACCTCTATCTCTACCCGGCGTTGCTTGACAAACAAATAATAGGCCTTGGTCAAGACGATTTTAACAATCATATACAGTGGAATAATCAGCAATATCGCTATGATCCCGCCTAAATCACCGCCAACCAATACCAGGATAATCGTTGTCAGTGGATGAATATCGAGCTTTTTCCCAAAGATGTAGGGAGCGATTAAATTATCCTGTATCTGCTGCGCTACCAGAACAATGATGATGGACCAGACGGCTATAGACGGGGATTGAATGAATCCGATGATGAAAATAGGGATACTAGACAGTATCGCACCAATAAAAGGCACGAAGTTCATCACAACTGCGATTACAGTCAACAGCAATGCATATTGCAGGCCGATAATAAGGAAACCAATATACATCAGCACACCTAAGGCTAAATTAACAAGCACCCGGCCCACGATAAAGCCACTAAGCGCACTGTCGATTTCAGTCATCATTGTAGTTCCTTCTTCACGATACTTCTTTGGGAAGAAACTTACAATCTTACGTCCGAATTTCCCACCTTCCTTAAGCATGTAGAATAACATAATCGGAAAGGTGAATAAAATGATCGCGAAATTCGAAACAAAAGAGAACAATCCTGAAACATAATTCGTTAACAGCGTAAACCCTTTATTCAAATAATCCGTCAATGTGGAGGCTGGATTCGCATCAGCAGGGATCAACGCAGACAGAAATTCATTATCTTCTAGTTTCAATAGCTGTTGATTCAAGGAGGCAATGAGATTTGGCATATTATCGACGAAATTAACTAATTGTGTGCGAAGTGAAGGCCAAACGCCGATAATAAAAGCAAACAGAAGCACTAAAATAACTACATATACGATGATAATCGCCAAAGAACGATTCAGCTTATATTTCTCCAAGGTATCGATCAGTGGCCGCAGCAGGTAATAAAAGAAACCCGCCAGCATTAAAGGCACTATAATGACACTGAACAAAGACAGGATCGGTGTGAATAAAAAATCTACGCGTGAGCCTAAAAATACAATGCCTAACACTAAAAGGATCGCTAGACAAACTCTGATGAAATTGTTCAGTTTAGCCATAGTTTCTCTCCCGTCTTCTGATTTGGATGTCTTCCAGCTCGTTATTTCGGAATCCGGATGGTGAATACCGTAGGTTCCTTCTTTCGGCGACTGAGATGAAGTGTACCACCCATTTTCTCTGTATTTTTCATAGCTATCGAGAGACCTAGCCCTGTTCCTCCCGAAGCTGTCCGCGCTTTATCTCCCCGAACAAACGGATCAAACATTGTGGACCACAGCTCTTCTGGAATACCCACTCCAGTATCAGCGATTTCAATCGTGACTTCTTTCTCCAAAGGGATCACCTCCACACGCAAATGTGTACCTGGAGGATTATAGATCAGTGCATTGGAGATCAAATTATGAACCACACTCGAGAGCAGCTCCGCATCAAAGTTCAAGAACACATCCTCTTCGGGAACATTTAGATGCAAAACAAAGTTCTTTTGTTCAATCTCTCCGTAGGTATCTGCAATGATTTCACGAATAAATTCGCCCAGTTCTTGACGCTCCATTCGTAGCAAGAAATCCGGTGAATCTATCTTTAACAGCTCCAGCATGTTCTGAATCAGCTTAGTAACTTGTGAGGATTTATTATAAATATAGCTTAGATATCTTTTTTGGCGCTCTTCATCCTCGCCTCTACCTTCCACAAGCGCCTGTGCAAAGCCCTGTATACTCGTTATCGGCGTCTTCAGATCATGGGACAGATCAACCATCATCCGTTTCTTACTTTCCTCTGCCTGGCGTTTTTCTTTGGTCGTCTTTTCAATTACATCTGCCATATAATTAAAAGTCTCTCCAATTTGCGAAAATTCCTTCTCTGCATATAAAGCGATTCGAGTATCATAATTCCCCTGAATCATCTGCTTCAACCCAAGCGTGATGATACGCAGTGGCTTCCTGATTCGCCGCGCTACCCAATAGCTGTACACGATAATTAGCAAAAGAATCATTCCCACACCCAAAAAGACGTAGTATGAAAGCGAATGATTAAAGTAGGCCACGAAGGGATCACTATTAATGGTGATGGTGATAGCTTCCCGCGGCAGCTTCAGCAGCAGCCACTCCGATTCGCTCTGAGCATTTAGCGTGGTCAACGAGTAAAAGTAAGCTTGATCTTCTCCATTTTCCAAACTTTTTAAAAGCTGGTTACTGGTATATTGGGTTACACCGTCTTTTTTTTCTCCAACAACCTTGGTGACCTTCATGTCTTGATCCAAGACCTCGATCCATCCCCCGCTACGCAGAAGACGTTTGGTTTCTACCCCATGCTCCAGATTTTCTCGATAAGCACTAGCTTCCACCTTCAAATCAGGATCAGCGATTTTATTTTTTTCGAAAATATGGGTCACATCAAGATTAATAAACAAATAATATACAATCACAAGAAAAAACAAAATACAGATAAACAACAAAAAATCCAGCGTCAGCGATGATTGTAAAGGTCGTTGATCTCTATTGCTCCATAGGCGCTTCAATTTTGTATCCCAGCCCTCTAATAGTCTTTAAATATACTGGCTTTTTGGAGTCTTCCTCAATTTTTTCCCGGATATTGCTGATATGTACCATGATACTATTATCTTCGTACACATAGAAATCTTCCCACACGGCCTCATATATTTTTTTGCGTGTAAAGACTCGTCCAGGCTGCTTCATCATTAGTTCCAAAATTTTGTACTCGGTAGAAGTAAGCACCACAGGTTCACCTGATCGATAGAGCAGACACTGGCTTTGATCCAGCATTAATTCACCTAATACGATCTGCTCAGCTTCTTTTTCCTCAACGACTTGCGCATCGAAATGATGTACACGCCGCAGCAGTGCTCCAACACGGGCTACTATTTCTAATGGATTAAACGGTTTCGAAATATAATCGTCGGCTCCTAGTTCAAGACCCAGAATCTTGTCATGATGTTCACTTTTGGCGGATAAAAATAACACTGGAAAATGATGCACCTCGCGGATCTTTTTCAATAATTGCAGTCCATCCAGACCCGGCATCATAATATCTAGTATTGCCAAATCAACCTTATGGTTCTGCACCTGCGTTAAGGCTTCAGTTCCACTGTTCGCTTCCAAAATGTTGTACTCTTTCTCTAAATATAATCTTAGCAATTCCACAATTTCTGCTTCATCATCAGCGATCAATATTGTATACATGATAATCCCCCCATCTAACTATATTCTGTGATTATTAACAGAGCCTAAACACAATCTAAAGAATAGCTAAATTATCACATAGGAATAAAATAAAAATCGCACACGGGAAACCGTCCCATGTACGATCGTAATTTGTCTGGATTGTGAGGATCACTACTTTAAAAAGCTACGCCAATTCCGCCTTCCCCAGCATAGGTTCCCATTACCGGACCCATGCTTGAGAGTAAGACTTCTTTGAAGGGATGCTTTAGTAAAATGCGTTCTTTAATCTCGAGTGCCAGCTTCTCACAATTACTGTGTACAATAGCGATAACCGCTTTCTCGTAATCATGCTGCTTCTCATCCAAATGCGCAAGCAGACGATTCAGTGCTTTTGGAAGACCCCGGGTCTTCTCCACTACTTCGACAGTGCCTTCTTCGCTGATTTTGAGCAGCAACTTTATATTGAGTACAGACGCTACGGCTCCCGAAAGCCGACTTAGACGTCCGCCTTTCATTACATTCTCCAGAGTGTCCAGCGTAAAATAAGCGTTAACTTCCTCTATCTGCTGAAGTACCTTTTCCTTAAGCTCTTGCAAGCTTGAACAAGTTAAGGACCACTGCGCCGCCAGGCCGACAATCAATGACAGCCCACCTGAGAAGTTTTTGGAATCTATAACCTCTATTGCATTGGTATGTCCTTCATCCTTATACATTTCCATAGCAATCATAGCCGTCTGATAAGTGCTACTAATATTAGAGGACATACAAATGACCATAATGTCAGTTCCCTCCTCCACTTGCTTGAACTTCTCAAGGAACTCGTTGGGACTTGGACTAGCTGTGGTAGGCAGCTCCTTGGATTCGCGCATTTGAGCATAAAAGCTTTTCGTGTCCGTATCTGCCGGCATTAACTCATGCCCAAAATGAACCGGTAGGTGGATCACGGAAACATTATACTTCTCCATGTAGTCAAGGGGCAGGTCTGAACCGCTGTCTGTTATGATCTTGATTGCCATAATATAAGTACTCTCCTTTCAATATCAGTACTATTATAGCCACCATAAAATGAAATCTCCAGTAACCTTTATAACTTGAAAAATTCTTCGATCTGTGCTATGTCTTTCTTCCTTAACTTGTCCTTATATGATATGGTTTATGAATAAGCGTATAGAAATGGAGTGTATGTATGAGTAAGGGAAGAGTATGGAACAGAGGCAAACATGATGGTACAGGACTATCGAGGAAAAAAACCGGAGATCAAGAGGGTACAGCTTCTACTGAAACTGAATCCACAGAACCTTCGAAGGAACCTTCCAATTCAAGAATTGATACTGTAAAACCGATGAATCGCACGAATTGGGTGACCAGACCCACCCGTGTCAGCAATAAAGATTCGAAAGACAAACGATAATTCATACATTCTAAGATTTGAGGACCCAGATGACGTTATTGGCAAATTCCCAGCCTTTTGAGCAGAGTTTCGGACTCCAGAGCCGTTATTCTGTAGAATGAGGTTCATATACGGTGTTATTCGTGCCATTAGTGGCTATGCGGTCCGTTAGCATCCCAAATGCGGAATAAAACTGCGTTTAAGATCATCTGTGTCCGATTGTATCCTTGTACATGCAAAAGTAATGAAATCCAGCGAACAACACAAAGGGTTGTCCCAGTAGCCATTTCATCATTTCATGGCTTATGGAACAACCCTCTTCTATTTTCTACGCCATATATCCTAACTCCGCTTCATCTCTGGAGAGGGCTTCGCCAATTAACTGCTTCAATAGTTTCTTCATCATTACCGAAGCTTTTACTTTGGTATGAAGACACGGAGAAACCTCTATTTCATAGTTCCCTTGTTTGATAGCTTCCTTCAATTCTTCCACAGTTGAGCAGGAGTCTTGCAGACGATTCACAACACTGCCATATTGCAAACACTGATGACTGTCACTGCCAGCAATCACAGGCACACCCAGCTTCTCAGCAAAGGGCGTGATCAGGTTTTTATAGGTCTCCACCCCCTGCATGTAAATATCCTTAGCGTTGAAATCAAAAGCGTCTAATCGCTGAAGCAATGCCGGATCCAGTTGATGTAAAGGTGTAGAAGTTCGGAAGGGCTCCGATTTTCCAAAGATTATGTTCGTCGGCCATATCAAGCAACTGCTTAAAAGGTATGAAATTCCCGTCCTGCGTATGCTCATCTAGTAAAGCGCGGACAGCTAGAACATTCTCCCTTAGTCCGATCAACAGGATGTGACCTGTCTCCGCGATATCCACTTCCATGCCTGGAAACAGTTTAAGTCCGTTCACATCGTAATAATGCCCGTTATAGGGATAAGTCTGATCCAGCGCATCATACATCGCAAAGAAATTAGAAGTATTAAAATGCTCGGTCAATGCTACAGCCTGTAATCCATTTGCCTTGGCTTCGAACATCATCTCCGCAAAATATTCGGGGGAAAACGTAGATTTTTTAGATAATTTACCATGGGTATGCAGATCAATATTCATCATGTCTAATTCGTCTCCTTTGAGCTTGTAAGTTATGTTAATACACCAGTTCAGGGTAGAGATAACCAATACAGAATATCAAGATGACATAAGCAGTGGATCCGGATAAAAAGTACCAGTCGGACCGCTTCATTTTCAAATAAGATAGCTTAATCTTCTTCACTTTCTTATTATTAAGCCCGTAGCTAAATCCCCGAGTCTCAAGAGCTTCAATCGTTGTTCGAGAACGTTTAGCTGTGTTCAACATAAGCGGGTAAAATGCCAGAATCACGATTCGCAAATAATACGTTATTGTTCGCCAATAGAAAATTCCATGTTGAAGTGGTCGTTGCCCTCTCAATCTAAAGGAAAGTAGAATCTGATGGAATTCCTCCAGTAAAGTAGGCAAAATACGATAGCCATAAGATAAGCTGAACGCAAAGGTATCAGGGATTCCTAAAGACAGTAAGCCGTCACTAAGTCGTTCCGGATCAAGACTAGAGAAAACCGTTATACTCGCCAGCGAAATCACCGAAAGCTTAAGCGTCAGTGTCAGCATAGGCAGCAAGGATTCAATTCCCCCGCCGAAAAAGAGCGACAATATAAACATCCAGCCAATCTGGCTGATTAAGCCGAGACATAATATAAAAATAATATAGGGGCTGACCCGGGAGAGGACGGTCGTTAAAACCATAAGCACGAACATCCCTAACAGGATTGTCCGGTTATGTACAAACCAAGGCACGATGGCAAAAAAGAGATACCAGAGCAGCAGGGTTCGCGGGTCCAGCCTGCCCAGAAAAGTGCTGCTGCTGTTATATGCGGTCCCGAGTAACTCCAATTTGATTTGTTCTACAGATATACGGTCAAGTGCCCGTTTAACGGCTTCCATGGATTGCAGCTACCTCCTTCTTTTCCACTAAACTCACAAACTCTTCTAAGCTACTACAAATTCTTGGGAGACCGAGCATACGACTTAGCTCCATCAATTGGGTCTGAGCCAGACCCGCACGCCGTAAAAGAAGGCCGTCAGCGAAAATTTCATCCTTCGTTCCATCCGCAATTATCCGTCCTTGATGCATTACAATTATTCTGCTGGCCCATTCAGAGACAAGCTGCATATCATGAGTTGCGATGACGACCGTCTTCACATGATTACGAAGCGTTTCCAGCACATGTACCATTTCTTGTTTGGTCGAAATGTCGAGATTAGCTGTCGGTTCATCAAGCAGCATGATGGCGGGTTTAACCGCGGCACCAATTGCCAAGGATACCCGGCGCTGCTGCCCTCCACTTAACAGTCGGGCATCCCGTTCAGCCAGCTCGCTTAAGCGAAACGCCTTTAGCATCTCATCCACTCTTTCATCCGTATCTGGTAGTTTCCGCGCCTTCAGATAATAGGCAATTTCCTTACGCACAGAATCCTCGATAAACATTTCCTCCGGATTCTGGAATACGTAAGCTACCGTACCGGAGAGACGTTCAGGCGGCAACCCGTTCACCGTCATTTCTTTAACCTTTACGGTTCCAGCTGTAGGTCTGACAATACCAGCAATCAGCTTCATTAATGAAGATTTACCTGCTCCGTTGTTGCCAATAAGAGCAATGGACTCTCCCTGCCGCAGTTCTAGCTGAATTCCATTCAGTACAGGATGCAGCACCTTATGAATCGTACGGTAAGAGAGGTGGACATTCTCCAGCTGAACGATAGAACTTTCTTCTTTTGCTGCTGTGGGGAGCTGCTCTTGAATACGTCCGATTGGAAGTGTTTCCACATTGGCATCCTGACGAAGCATCATGCGGGTACTGCCTTCCTCAGCATTTAAGGGAAGCAGCTTTGACTTCTGATCATCAGGCTGTAACAGCCAAGCCGCCCGGGTCACATCCGGTGGGTAAATGCCCAGCTCTAGCAATTCTTCTACAGATGACAAAGCTTCACGCACAGGCTTCTGCCAGCGCATTTTACCCTGATCCATCAGGACAACATTTTTACAATAATCCGCAATAAATTCCGCATGATGCTCAATCACTACAATGGTCTTTCCATGCTCTTCATTCAAACGCTGCAAAATATCATAGATATGACGGGCATGCTGCGGATCCAGCTGGGCTACGGGTTCGTCGATAACCAGAATTTCCGGATCCATAGCTAATGCTCCGGCCAGAGCGAGCAGGTGTTTTTGCCCACCACTTAACTGCCAAATAAATTCATGCCTCAAGTCACTAAGTCCGGTTAACGCCAGCGCACGCTCTCCCCGTTCCTTGTAATCCGTAAATCCATAATTCAGAGGTGTAAAAGACACATCATCAAGTACCGTCGGCCGTACCAATTGATTCTCGAAATCCTGATAAACATAACCGATACGTTTGGACAGCTCTGCTACACTTTTTCCATCCGCAGATTGGCCGCAAACTGTCACCTCTCCACTGAAATCACCCGTGTAATAATGAGGAATTAAGCCATTGAAGCATTTGCAGAGAGTAGATTTCCCGGAGCCATTACTGCCGATGATCGCAATAAAATCCCCTTCTCCCAGTCGTAAGTCTACGTCTTGCAGTACTGGTTGTTCAGCTCCCGGATACGTAAAGTTAATTTTGTTCAATTCAAGAATTGTATTACGCATCTGCTTGACCCGCTTCCTGTCTTTTTCGTGCCGAACGCCGAAGCAGTGCAATAATCGCCGTTGCCGCTACTACAGCCGCTACCAACATACTGAGCCAAATCAAGGTCTTTTCATTCGATTCCGCCCCTGCAAGCTCAAAATCACCGAAGTTCCAGCCCGATTCCGATAACAATTCTGACCCCACCGCTACCATTACTAGAAAGGTTCCGGCAATGACCAGCTTAGGAGATAGCCATGCTCCTGTTGCATATTTCATATTCCGCTCACGTGGCTTCATGCCGAGCAATGGTTCAATTTTTCCATATAAACGCGGAACCAGATACATGGTAGGAATCAGCGCGAACAAAATGCCGGAGAAGAGGACATCATTCAGGAACCCTACTCCCTCAATTACAACGATACTTTCTGCCAGCCCTTTAACAGCCTCTAGCTCTTCTACCCCTACCCATACCTTCACAATATCTATAACGGAGCTAAAAAACTGGTGAATCGCCACGCCGGTAATCGCAGCCACTCCAACCTGTCTACGATTCTTCGGATCAGATACCATGCGGCCTGCGGTATACATCGCCAGTGAGAAGGTAATGAATTTCTCCAGCTCCCCTAAACCTCCAAATTGGCCTAACATCAATTCCCCGAAGATTACCTCACCAACAGCTGCTCCGACCGCCGCATATAAGGGGTGAAACAACATACATAATGTCAAAGGAATAAAAGCGAAATATTCAATGGATAATTCAATCGGGCCCAGTTTGATCCCAGGCACTAGCTCGGTAAACATATTGGACAACCCGTAAAGCGACATCGACAGTACAAAAATCATCATTTTTTGTGACTGAGTCAGTGTGTAACGCGTTTTTATCGTGCTCATGAAATATTTGGCCTCCCAATAAGAATTTATCTTCATTATAAGAAGGCCATGTCATCACAGCTTTTTTCATTTGTTAAATGAGAGTAATATTTTTTTCAATATTTTTAACGTTGTAAAAATATTTACAACATATTCGCACGTTATATTCTATCTATCGCATCATCATAGGAGGATTGAGAGATTGTATAAAGATTGGAACCATCGCGCTTTTTCGCCTAATCAACGGATAATTGCCGACTTTATTCAAAAAAATGAGCAACGTGTGGTCTATATGACCGAACAAGAAATGGCAGACGAGCTGCATTTGAGCATCGCCTCTGTTTCACGTTTCTGGAAAGCTGCGGGGTACAAACATGCCAAAGATTTTAAAAACCGGCTCCGTTTCCGCTTTGAATCCACACCTTCTGTAAAAATGCGTGATGCCATGCAGCGATCAGACGATACCTCACTCCCTCAACTGCTGCTGGACAATTGCTCACATCATTTGCAAGAAACACGCCGCTATTTAAACGACGATGTACTAAAGCGTGCAGTAGATGCAATATCTACAGCTCGGATTATTTATGTATACAGCCCTGGCCCTTGCGCCGGGTTAGCCGAGCTAATGATCTATCGAATGGCGCGTTTTGGTCTTCAAATGAAAAAAATGGCCCCCAGCGGCCATGAGCTGCTAGAGACCTTAATGCATGCTGACAAACAAGATGTCTTGCTTGTCTTTGGATTTGTGCAAATACTGCCTGAGATTGAAGTCATACTGAACCATGCACGTGAAGTAAATTACCAGGTCATCCTGATCACAGATAGACTCGTCTACCCGCGATCCCAAGATGCAGATATCGTGCTTTATGCCGGGAGAGGTGAGGTTTGGGAGTTCCACTCCATGGTTGGCCCCACCTATATTATTGAGAATCTGATCCTTGGAGTGGGATTAGCGAACAGGGACAGTAGTCTAAGCAAGCTGGATAAATTGCAGCAAATGCGCGCGCAGTATGGGGGGAAGCTCCCGCGGAGTTAGGTTTAGATTTGACAGCAAGGTGAAGAAATATTTAATTCATTCCTAAAGCTTCTTTAATTTGTGGGATAGATAAACCGTTTGCTTTCATTTCTTTGATCCAAAGAATGCGCGCGACGGTTTCTTCTCTTTTATATCTGCGTGTTAAGTTCTCCTCTGCCTGTTCAAAGGGCAGCATGCCTTCTTCTGTGTAATGTTTGAGTGTACTATAACGAGCATTTGTGATTCTTACTAATTCCCCTATCGATACATATTCTGACGCCATAATATTCTCCATGGATCGTTGTCTAGACATTGATAACCAACTCCTTTACAGCGGGCGCTTTGGAATAAGACGCACACCTTGAATTGGCACTTTCATCATTACAAAATGTGGGATCGCATCGTAGAGCAAATTATCAATTTTAAGAGTCGCAATCGATCCTCTCTCCAGCACCTTAACTTCATGTCCATAGGACATTAATCTTGTAATAACTGCGTCTAACCTTTGATTAGAATTATCAAACCAAGACTCTGTTTCTATAAAGACAGCTCGTGATCGCTCTAGGGCAGGGAAGATAAGATTGAGACTGCTGCCGATAAAGGTCTTCGCAAACTTTGTCTTCAATGCTAAAAAACGTTTGATGCCTAACTCAACTCCCTGGCGGATTTGTATAGGAAACAATGCCTTTGCCCATAAGTTACTTTGGTATAGATCATGTAATTTGATATTCACCTGTTCTAATTCGTTCAGTGAGAAGAAATCTTGCATACATCCACATTCACGAAGTAGCCATAGCATACAAATGACCTCATCCGTAACTGGTCCCTCTTCCAAAATCTCTGCCCGCATATTCTCTGTAATGCTCGTGTACGCCTCCATATTACTGCGATAAGCTCTAATTTCAACTTCAGCAGAATCAAAATACATGTCGCTCCCTATCAGGCTTGGTATATCTTCAAGCAAATTCATGGCTTGAAGATCATCTGAAATCGCGGTTTCGAACTTTTTTAATTGATGGTTAGACTTCCTCGAAGCCTTCTTTAACCACCAATTTAGGTCACCCGTTACCTCAGCACTATTATGAAGTAAGGGTTGTAGAACAGTTTCTCTATAGAGTGTTGAATAAGATTGATCGAGTGCTTCCTTGTGCAAAGTTAACTTGTTCTCTGATTGTGTAAAACATCCCTCTAAGTAAAGCTCCAATATAACCGCTGCTGCCATGCAGCGCAAAGACACTTTCTTAACAGTAGTCATCTGAAGACTTCTCTGTGCATTAAGCGCGATCAATGAAAAACTTGGTGCTAATTTAAGATCCATCATAACCATCCACCCCTATCCATTAATTCCTATTAACAGGATGATATTTATTCCGTATGGTGAGCGTTTGATTTACTTACTACTTACTACTTACTACTTATCACTTACAATACACCATCTTTACAATAATTGTCAATGGTTTGGAATAACGTAAAGGAGGCCCTGCCCTTAGCACCTGCATGAGCCAACAGATAGTTCTAAGCGCTATCCCAACAAAAAATAATCCGCAGCACAAACAAGCTCCTGTGATAATCACAGGAGCTGTTCACGTTTAGGCTAAAAACAGCCTGAAATTAGGGGATGCTCTTAAATACCGCTCAGGCCAGCAAGGTACGGGCTACCTGATCCACAATGTAATTGATACCTGTCGGTCCGTAGCAGCCGATCCATGTAGCGGCATCTACCGGGTATATATACGGCCGCTCATCGGAATCCAACATCCCTCGGACGCTTTGCTCTGTCGCAGATACCCCCTCCTGCATCATCTCGTTACTAAGTAAAAAATAATGGCTGGCATGCACAGCTGGCAGTCTATCAACTGTAATATGATAAGCCGTGTCGGAAGTGTCTGCGACAAATAGAGGAGCAGGCAGACCAAGATCACGGTACAGCACGGCGCCTGTGCGATGGGAGGCAGTATGTACCCGTACCAGCGACTCACGCGGACGGATCAAGGCCACGCTCTGACCCGCCAGCGCCGTTGCAAGCTGCTCAGACAGCAATGCTGTTCGGCGCAGGTAATCCGCAATCATACGCTCCACCTCTGTCCGCTTGTCCGTTAATTCACCGAACAGGCTCAAAATCGTCTGCCAGCTCTCATTCCGTTGAAACATTAGGGTTGGCGCAATCCGGCTTAACCGTTCATAATGCTGGGCATGCACCTCAGTACAGACAATCAAATCCGGCCGCAGCCGTTCGACAGCTTGCAGGTCCGGGTACTCATAAGTTCCGAGCATTTCCGTTGTCTTAAGCCTTTCCCTGATATATTGGGGGAATTTTAACGCTGCACTGCCCGTTCCTACACTCCCTGCCGGAGATATCCCAAGCGCAAGCAAATGGTCTGCATACTGAACGTCGAGTACGGCGATACGCCTCGGAGAAGCGGTGACGCAATATTCGCCTCGCATATGACAAATTACCGGGCCTTGCAGCGACTCGTACGATGAGGCCAGGCGATCCTGCAACCCAGAATATGCTGAGAGAGCACCGATCCCTGAAGCGGCAGTGCGCCTGTAGATCTGCGGGGGAACTCCATGATATTTCTTAAATGCCCTGCTAAAGTAATACATGTCGCGATAGCCCGTTTTTTCTGCAATTTCGCCGATGGGAGCATCCGTATGACGCAACATCCGCTCAGCACTCTCCATCCGCAGCTGGATTACATATTCCATCGGTCCTAGTAACTTCTCCTGTTTGAATCGCCGCTGTAACTGTCTTGTACTGCATCCGGCAAGCGCTGCCAGCTCCTTAAGCTCCAGCTCCTGACGATAATGCCCCGCTATATAGGCAGCGACAACATCCACCATATCCGTCTCTGTGCCTTTCTGACCACATTCATACTCCATAATAAGCTCGTAAAGCATTCCTTGCAGTAGCGCATTCGCATGGAAACGCTCCAGCCCTTCGCCCCGGCTCCATTTGGCTTCGATTTGTTCCGCAGTCTGATGCAGTTCAGCCAGGAGCACAGGACGGTGAACAAATGAAGTTCGTAATGGGTGATTGCGCTGCGGAAACAGAACATGGGCAGCCCCCAACATTGGAAAAGCCTTGTACATAATAACGGTATAATGAATGGATTCTGATCCAGCAGTCAAAGTAAATGCTGATCCCTTGACTGCGTGACAAACGAAATAGGCCTGGATATGGCAAATTTCGCCATTCATCACAAGCCTACCTTCCCCGCCGCCTGCCAGCAGCAACACATTGGCTGTTAATCCGGTTTCGCTCATAACGCCGCCGGGTGGCAAAGTACCGCTGCGCACATCAAGCATCTTGATCGTTGTCTCACTCCATAAACTTTCCTGTTCTTTGAGCGGCATTTCTCTCATCTCCTGACAAAAGCATCCTCTGTTTAACGGGCGCACTTGAATAGGATTACATGCTTTAGTGAAAGCGCGTCCGCAACATAAGTGAGTGCGTTGCTGTTGTCATTTTAATTGAGATTCATTCTCATTGTCAATTTTCGGACATTTTCCGCAATATTCCGCCGACATCCTGTAATAAAAACAGCAGGTGATACGCTTGTTTTTTGCAACCGGAGCCAGGTCATTGTTCTCTGTGAACCGGGTAAACGGATTGCGTCTTGCGCCGAACAACTGTCCGGGAGCTATCCGGGTCAGGAAGGCAAAATCGGCTTGCATTCGTTGCCTTTCTTGCCCAAATTCATCTGTTCCAGGAGAATACAACGGGGCAATGCGTACCATAATATTCTCCCAAAGTACTGCCATGGAGACGGGACCAATTGCAGCAAGTGTGTGCAGCATCGGCGCAAGACGTACCGCGAAAATTTCCTCTACGATCTCTTCACGCCACGCTTCCCTGTCTTCGGGTGCCGCCGTCGCTCGAAGACAGGGAAGCGCAAGGAAAGGAAAACGCGTATCCCCTTTAAAAGCTGGGGAAGCCGGATGATAGAGGAAGCAGTTCTCCAGCAGGATGGAGACTTCCCGGTTATGAAGGGTCATAGCGGTCAGCATCGGCGCGATCCACAGATAACCGATCCGCTTGGCCAGCATGGAAGCGGCAACCTGCAGATTAGGCGCACCGATATAACCCTTAAGCCAGCTTACATACTCGCGGCATGCAGCTTCTTCGTGCAACTGGCTAAGGGCAATTGTCCGAACGTTTCCTTCAGGCGGTTCACCTACCCACAGACGGTATTCCTCCGCCATTTGCTTCCAGGTGGCAGACGACAGATAGTTGTCCATTTTAATGCGATCCCAACAGCGCTTCCGCCGTTTGATCTACAATAATGTTGAGGGCAATTGGCCCATAATAAGCGATCCATAGCGTTGAATTCACATTGTATACGCGGTTATTTTTAACGGCATCATGAGATTTCCAGACCGGACTGTTCGCCATTGCCTCTGCCTCTTTGGCAAACAATTCATCCGATAACAGGAAATAGTGATCTGCTCCGATATCAGCGATGGTCTCCATCGAAATTTCAACGGAGGTATCATCTTTGATCTCCTGAACGAATGCAGGGATATTCAATCCCAAATCCTCATAAAGAATGCTTCCGGTCCGATGTTCGGGACCGTGTACGCGAATACCTTCCGGTCTTGGGCGAATCAGAGCTACCGTTTCGTCACCCAGCTTCGCCGACAGCTGTTCCCGCAGTCCGACGATTTTGTCCTCGTAGGCTTGACGCACTACCTTCGCCTCCGCCTGCTTGCCCGTTATCATACCGATGGTAGCCGATGTATCCCGCCAATCTTCATAGAAGTCGAGTACTATTGTGGGCGCTATTTTACTGACGCTGTCATACACCTGCTCCTGAAAGTCCGTCATCAATATAAGATCCGGATTCATCGCTACAATAGCTTCAAGATTGGGCTCATCGCGTGTGCCCAGGACCTTCACATCACCCAATTGTTCACTTAAATATTCTGGAAACTTTGCATCTTTCGCTCCAGCCACAACGCTGCCTGCCGGATGCTCGCCTATCGCTAACAATTGATCGACGAATTTCACATCAAGCGCAGCGATGACCTTCGGCTTCTCAGTCAGCGTATATTCGCCCTTCATATGCGAGATGGTAACCGGGAAGGCTGCAGTCTGAGACTGTGTCTCAGATGTAGGCGACGGCTCGGCTGAAGCAGATGGCAGTGCGGCAGTGCCCGCATTTGCTCCACCTCCAGTACCGCAAGCCGTTAGCACAAGTACCAGTGCCATCATCCATATCATTAATAGTCCTGCTTTTTGGGCAGCATCTACCTTTCTACCGGTTGCTTGCCTCTTCTTTGTTCTTTTCAAGCTGACTCCCCCTTATGTATGATAATGATTTTCATTATCAGATCAATAAAGCGAGTATAATCTATCTTCATACTCTATTTCCATGTACTTTTGCGACATTGCAGCCGGATTAATGCGACATTGCACACCATAGGAACGACTCAGGAGAACCGCAACTGACTACAAAAATTCCACACAAGCACCCAATTCCCTAATTTCAACATAATTTCTTTGCTCCTGTTCTGAAAATAGCCAACAAAGTCGATGGTAATCTCGCTCAATTCTAGCTTTTCCTTCTCCAGAAACTGATCATCGAGCAATCTGGCTACTTCAGAAATGGTTCTCCCATTGCACTCCCTGCTTCTTCCCAAAATGAAAAAAGGTATCTTTGTATTA
>NZ_JBBODA010000046.1:0-34613 GCF_038002705.1 Paenibacillus sp. FSL H7-0716 | reverse complement strand
CTAGTAACAGCCAAGGGAACTCTCCATCAAATGTAATCGGCGCCTTCTCGTTCTTAACCCAGACGAAACCATAATGATTGGAGCATCGTTAACTGTTGGTACCTCCTCATACTTGCTCATACTTTCCCATACTTTCTTATACTTCCTCATACTTTCTCATACTTACTCAACTTTCTCATACTCCCCCACTCCCTATTTACTTACGGACCGTATAGCCTCTATTCGCGATAAAAACGCACATTTGAGATGCTATCGGACTCAGGTGCAGCTATTTACTCCAAAACACCCCATGCGGTTGCGATAATTAGCCAATAGCGTCGCTGGGGTCCGAAAGTAGCCTCAATTACCTCTTTTCTAGCAAATAAGGACTCCTGAGTCCGATCCAAATCAGGGTACCTAGGTACCTAGCAGCAGCCAAGGAAATTCTCCATCATGCAGTCGGCGCCTTCTCGTTCTTATCCCAGACCAAACCATAATGATGGAGCATCGTTAACTGGTGGCACTCCCCCATATCTTACGGACTAATAAAAAACCGAACGAAAATCAGAGGAAATCCTGAAATCCGGTCGGCTCGACAGCAAAACTTATTTTATTTCTTTCATAAATGCCTGAAAGTCTTCTACGATTTCTTTTGCTTTAGTGCGATATAAATAATGTCCCTCTTCAAACTTCACAATTTTTCCATGCACAGAGTCCTTGATTTGCTTTTCATGCTCTGGTATCCATCTATCCGTTGCTGGTTGATTCGCTTGTATAAAGAAAATAAGAGGAAGATTTTTAGGAAATGTTAAACTTTCAGCTGATTTAAAATTAGAATACATCATTCCAGCTTCATTTAATTGGGTGGGATTAAATATATTTTTGCGATTGATCAATCTCATTTGTTCTTTTGTTTTTTCATCAAATGGTAGTTCCGCAATTGGGTCAGCACTAAGTTTCATTTGCAATCTGATTAGACCTGATTTTTTGAGCAGATTTATAGATCTTAATTCAGAAGCTTCGATCTTCCTCTCACTTATCGATGGAACACTACTATCAAGCCCAACAAATGCACTAACTTCATTTTCATACTTGTTAACATAATCTAGTCCGTATATACCTGAAATAGAGTGACCCATTAGAATATAACGGTCAATATTAAGAGCCTGTAAAGCTTCATGAATTTCACTTACAATATTCTCTTTGCTGCGCTCCTTTTTGGTCAGATCACTTAATCCATACCCAAAAGGCTCAATCATGACAACTTTGTAAAACGGCGACAGTTCATCTATTAATGCTTTAAAATCAAGAGCTGGCGCTGCTGTGCCATAACCCGGTAGTAGCACGACTGTTTCTTCACCTTTTCCTTGAATATAAACATTCATATTTTTCCCATCTACGGGTACTAACTGACCATAGGGTTCTATTTTACCTTGTTCCGATTTATTGCTGATCAAATTAACTGTATAGACAATAGCGAGAAAAAGCACGATGGCGATGATTATTGCTCCTACTACTTTAAGTAGTATGTTTAGTATTTTACTTGTTCTCGTGCCCGCCTTCATTTTCATTACTTCTTTTATTTCCACTCGTATCTTCTCCTGTCATCAGCTGTGTATTGGACTACCATAACTAACTGCTAAGCTAAGATTAACCAATGAAGATGTACTCCCTATGACCTCAATATGAACGGAATATGAACATGCAAAAAAGCTATAGCATCATACAAAAGGTAGCTTCACAGGATGCCATAATAGGAGGAATATATGTGTGAAGGTGGGTACGATTAAGGCTGCTTTGCCAACCGCAGCTTCAACTGATTCAAATTCGTCTTTGCCAACAAAAAAAAGCAAACCACGAGCTAGGCTCATAGTATGCTCGTGGTTTGCTCATGGCTTGCTCATAGCTTGCTCATAGCTTGCTCGTGCCCGTGGTTTGCTTCCTGTTTATCAATAAACTCTATTCCTGCACCTTCAATTTATAACATCCGCTAACAAAATCCTGCTGGATATCCGGCAGAGCCAGTCCAGCCTGCATTAGCCGATCACCACCGTAAACCTCACCACTTGCCTCCAGAATGTAATCCAGCTCCGGATTTAAACCATTCAGCTTCAGGCTGCGGCGGGGCGGATGCGGCACAGCCATTACCCGGAAGTAATAAACTAATGCCTCTCGCTGATCATCGGACACGAACATCCATGCTGTCTCATTGCCCTCAAACGGGCTTTGCAGCCGGTACAGATTCCCTTGCTGCACAAGACTGCGGATTTGTTTATAGTTCGCAACCTGTTCCTTCACAAGTTCCTTCTCTTCGTCTGTAAACTTCGTAAGATCCAGCTCATAACCGAAATTACCGGACATAGCTACATCTCCACGAAAAGACAGCGGAGTGATCCGTCCTACCTGATGATTCGGCACGGCAGACACATGCGCGCCTATCGAACTAACCGGATACACCAGACTTGTTCCATACTGAATCTTCAGTCGTTCCACAGCATCGGTATCGTCACTGGTCCAGGTCTGCGGCATGTAATGCAGCATGCCTGGGTCGAAGCGGCCGCCACCGCTACAGCAGCTCTCGAACAGGATATGCGGAAACTCTGAAGTTATTTGCTCCAATAGCTCATACAGCCCAAGCACATAACGATGTGCGGTTTCCCCTTGGCGTTCAGAAGGTAACTCTGCAGAGCCAATCTCCGTTAAACAACGGTTCATATCCCATTTCACATAACTAATGGGCACGGTCGAGAAAATCCGGGACAGTGACTCATAAATGTACTGCCGAACATCCTCCCGTGTATAGTCCAGCACCAATTGCCAGCGAGCTTCGCTGCGGCGGCGTCCCGGCACATGCAGACACCAGTCGGGATGCTTACGATAGAGCTCGCTGTCTGGCGAGATCATCTCCGGCTCGAACCAGAGGCCAAACTGCAAGCCTAGATTATTCACGCGCTGTGCGACATCAGATAATCCGCCTGGAAGCTTGCGCAGATCCTCTACCCAGTCTCCGAGAGAGGAGTTATCTGCATCTCTTTTGCCAAACCAGCCGTCGTCCAGTACGAATAGCTCTATCCCGAGTTTCGCTCCTTCCGCTGCAATCGACTCCAATTTATCCGCATCGAAGTTGAAATAGGTGGCTTCCCAATTGTTGACCAGAATGGGCCGTTCCTTATCTCTATATAACCCTCTGCATAAACGGGTCCGGTACAGGCGATGATAGGTCCTCGACATTTCTCCGATCCCCTCGGAGGAATAAACCATCACTACCTCTGGGGTCTGGAATTGTTCACCCGGCTCCAGCAGCCAGGAGAAATCAAAAGAATTCAGCCCCATCGTAAACCGGGTCATCCCGAAGGAATCGACCTCTGCCTCAGCTTCAAAGCCTCCACTATATACAAGACTGAAGCCGTAGGCCTCTCCATGATTTTCATCCGTTTCAGGTTTCACCAGCGCTGCAAATGGATTTAACTGGTGGCTGCTCATCCCTCTGCGGCTCCCAATGGTCGTACCACCTTGCACCAGACGTCTACGGGTCAGATTACCTTCCCTTGACCAAGCTCCTGCCAAATAGATCATATCCATATCGCCAGACGAGAAATCGACACTAGCACTCAGTGCACGCTGCAATTGCAGCTGCGTTTCCCCCGCATTGGTAAACTCCACAGAACGGGTGATTACGTTGGTATGTTCAAAAACCGTATAGCGCAAAATAACACTCAGCTTGGCGTAATCATCCTTAAGTGTAAGCTCCAACGTCTGTGCTTCTTGCGCAGACTCAACATATACAGATGGCAGACCCGGCAGTGAGGGTTTACCCTCAACTACCCGGTACCCGCTGTATTTCAGCTCTGTAATACGAGTGCCGTCTTCGAGCCGAACTTGATAAGCAGGTGTTCTGAAATCTCCCGTGCCGTATTGGGGATATTCCTGCGGGAGCCGGTCGAGACCCGTATTTCCTCCCAGATTCAACAACCCTTCCAAATTGCTGTCACTCCGCAGCTTCTTGCCCCAATACACATGTGCCGGATAATCATTAACAAGCTGAAGAATATAACTCATCCCTGCGCTCTGTAAATGGAATAATCCCTTATCTTCCTGAACTAAAATCCCCATGTGCCAGTCCTTCTCTCCTTAGGATTTACAGCAAATCTTCGCTCACAAAATCAACCATCGATTGAACCTTTAGCCCCTTAGGTGCGGCAGGAATCCAGTCTCTTCCATCGTTCCCGCGTTGTGAGAACTCTATCGTCTTGGTCTGACCTGGGAGAAGGTCAAAATAATTGTCAGAGAATATTCCTTCATCTTCCGAAGTCAGATATACACCTCTAGCCAATACATCACTGGTCACGGTGAAGCTTAATCCACCGCTCTCTGGAGTTTCCAGCACGGTAATTACTGAGCGCTGCAATGGAATTTCTTTTTCCGGAGTAAAATAATGCAGCTTGTGATCTATCACCTGGCCATCCGCCTGCAAGCAAATTCCAAGCAAGACATCACCCACCCCTTGACCTTCTAGCAGGTCTGCCACAGGAGACGAGAATACGATAGCTGCAGAATCAGCTCCCAGCTCAACGGGATGTGCCCACTCTCGCAGCACCGAACCGTTAAACTGATACAAAGTAAGCACCAACTCAGCGCTCACTGCTGTTCTTAAATCAGATACGACATGAATGTCTACCTTCTCACGGTCTGTACCGTCGATAGACAACAGAACATCTTGGAAGCTTGAACGCACGGTATATTGCAGGGCTTTCCAGCGCCCGTTATAATCCATGCCCGCCCAAGAAGCCACCGGCCAGCAATCGTTCATCTGCCAGTATAAAGTGCCCATACAATAAGGTTTATTTCTTCTGTGGCTTTCAATCGCGATTCGGATCGCTTCGGCCTGCAGGATTTGACTCATATATAAAAAGGCTTTGAAGTCCTTTGGCTGCGGCAGATACATATCCATATATTCTTTGATCAGCAGATTACCGCGACCATTCTTCTGATGCGCCAGCATCACCTCTGAGGTAAGCTCCAAATCCTGCTCTTCCGCATAGCTCATTACCGTTTTTAGTTCCGGGAACGACTGGAAGCCATATTCACTCATGAAGCGGCCAACCTTTGTATTATAGTTCTCAAAAGGCTCGATTCCGTGCCAGACGCCCCAGTAATGCACATCCCCTTCGCCCACAATTCGCGTCGCATGCTGATTAATATCGCCAGTCAGCTCCCGCAACGGTGAAGACGGCCAGTAGTCCACTCCCGGATGGAATGCGGCTACAGCCTCCGGCAGAATTTGGTGGAAGATTTTAATATAATCGGCCCACATTGTCGCTCTTTGCTCAGCGCCGAGTTTTTCTTTCCAGCCCCAGCCCATATTTTCCTCGAACTGTGACCAGGCCGAATCAATCTCGTTGTTGCCACACCATAAGGCGATGCAGGGATGATTGTTCAATCTTTTGACGTTATATTCGGCTTCTTTTTTCACATTTTCTAGGAACGCCTCGTCCCCGGGATACATACTGCAAGCGAACATAAAGTCCTGCCAGACCAGCAATCCGTATTCATCACAGAGCTGATAAAAAATATCTTCTTCATATATACCGCCGCCCCAAACGCGCAGCATATTCATATTCGATTCTACTGCCGTGGCAATTTCATGCCGATACCGCTCCTCGGTTACTTCTGTGGTGAAGCTATCATTTGGAATATGATTGGCACCTTTGGCGAAGACGGAAACTCCATTCAGCGCAAAAGAAAACGAAGCTCCTTTGGCATCACGCTCCCGAATCAATTCAATACTGCGGAGCCCAGTCCGCACACTTTTGCTACCCTCTACTTCCGCACCTTGTACCAATTCTGCCTGGAATGTATATAAATGTGGCTCTCCCAGCCCTCTGCACCACCAGAGCTGTGGCTCGGATATAACCATATTCATCTCTAATTGCTGCTTGCCTTCTTCTAAAGTAACCGCTTGCATCCACTCCAAACCATCGGCACTTATTCGCAGCATTCCCCGCCAAGCAGCAGGAGCATCCACTTCTACAATTGCGGTCAGGCGAGCTTCTTCCTTAGCAATCAAATTTTGACGGATATAGAGGTCTGTAATTTGAACAGTGTCACGTCCCACCAGAGCTGCCGCACGCCATATTCCACTGGTCAAGAAACGCGGGCCCCAATCCCAGCCGTAATGATAAGGTGCTTTGCGCGCAAAAATACTAATTCGTTGTTCATCTAATCCCCCAAGCTCGGATTGATCATTTGAGGCAGGCAGCGCGTAACCCAGCCTCGCTAATTTCGGTAAATCTTCCTTAACCACAGAGCGGAACTTCACCCGAATATTATTTTCTCCAGTCTTCAACTGATCTTTGACATCCACTTTCCATGCCAGAAACATATTATCAGCAGCAAGCACATGTACATTATTCACGTACACATCTGCATAAGTATCCAGTCCCTCAAAAACTAGCTCCGTGCAAGCAAACTTCTGCCACTCTTCCCCCAACTGCAACGAGGTTTGATATTCCCAGTCCTTCTTATCGATCCACTGTAGATCATGTTCATTTGTTCCATAAAAGGGGTCTGAAATTTTTCCGTTCTTTAGTAAATCCGTATGGACTGTACCTGGTACAGTCGCCGGAAGCCACTCCTCATCACCACAGCCTCTAAATTCCCACTTCGCAAGATTCATATGCAAATGTTTCATAATACCTCCTAAAAGTTTTGTAAGCATAGACTTCTCAAAAATAGCATAAGACTTCAATTAATTCATTGAACCCTTTTGATATTCTTTGTATTTTGTTATCTGATTGTTAGGTACACGCTAATTATAAACGCAGAAACAAAACAAATAAAGACAATAAATAATAATACAATACATTTATTAACGGCTTCGATAAAGCTATAATGTTCATGTAAACGCTAACAATAAAAACGAAAAGGGGATTAAGCTATGAGAAATAAGTTATTTTCGTTATCCTTTGTTATGATTATGGTCTTATCTTCAACGCTTGCTGGCTGTGGTTCGAATAATGACAACAACACGAATAACGGCGCTGCCGCAACTGAAAAGCCCGCAGCAACTAACGCAGAGAATACCGGCGGTGACACGAATGCAACTGCCGAACCTGCAGCAGGAGCTGATATCAGCGGCAAAATCACCTTCCTAACTAACAGAACAGACATGATCGGCAAAGAATATGACGAATATTTAAAGCGCTTTAATGAAAAATACCCGAACATTAAAGTCGAATTCGAAGCTTCCCAAACCGACTATAACCAACAGGCTAAAGTCAGAATGGCCAGCGGCGAGCTTCCAGACGTTATGTTTATTCCTTCCATCCCTAACTCCGACCTGCCGAAATATTTCGCTTCACTGGATGATCTCGGCTTGAACGATCAGATCACCTTTAAAGACTTCAAATCCTTTGATGGTAAGCTTTACGGAATTACTACAGGGAACTCTACTTCCGGTATTGTTTATAACAAAACAGCATTCACTGATGCCGGCATCACCGAAACGCCTAAGACTTGGGATGAATTCCTGGCTGCCTGCGAGAAGCTGAAAGCAAAAGGTGTTATTCCAATGTCCTCTAACTTTAAAGACAAATGGCCACTTGGTACTTGGGCTTATGACACACCACGCTTAATTGAAGGCAATCCTGATTTTCCAAATGCTAAGCTGAACTCTGAAACACCGTTCACTATGGACAACGGTTATGGCAAAGCCTTCAGCCTACTTAGAGAACTGAATGAAAAAGGCTATCTGGAAAAAGACATCAACTCCACCAACTGGGAGCAATCGAAAAAGGACATCGCTTCCGGCAAATTCGCCATGTACTATCTTGGCAACTGGGTTATTAACCAAGTCATCGGAGCAGGCGCTTCTTCAGACAATGTTGGCTTCTTCCCATTCCCTTATGACAATTCGGGTAAACCATCCGCTACCCTTAGCCCTGACTTCTTCTATGCCGTTGCCAAGAACAGCAAAAATTTAGAGGCAGCTAAAGCCTTCGTAAAATGGATGATTGAGGATTCAGGTTATGAGGATTTCGCCGGCTTTATCTCTCCATTAAAAGGCAAGGAATCCAATCTGACTCAGCTGAAAGAATTCCAAGCTACCGGAGTAGAACTGGTAGAAGGAACTGTTGACGATGCAAAGGTTACAGAGATCGGCAACAAGGCACAGCTGGATCTCCCTGCTGTTGTACAGGAATTTGTACTTGCCAAAGATCCACAAACCGTATTAGACAAGTGGAATAAAGCTTGGGCTAAAGCCAAGAAGGACCTCGGTTATTAATTTGAGCTATTGATTCGAAGTACACTACGGAGCAAAATGGATTATTGCTTTTACGGATAATCCATTTTGCCTTTCCATACCACGTTTTTATGAAAGAAGGGCTAGCGATGTTCGGAACACTTTCCTATAACAAACAGAAGACGATTATCATTGTATCCTTCCTCACGATTCCTTTGTTGCTGCTCGCAACATTCACGTATTATCCGGCACTCAAGCTGATTTATTACAGCTTTACGAACTGGGATGGCTATAGCCCTGAGAAGCCTTGGGTCGGTCTCGATAATTACCGCGAAGTCTTCTCCAACCCCGATATTTTCAAGGTATTTACCCATAACTTTGCTTATTTCGCGATGGGAATTCTCCAGAATATCGTCGCTATTTATTTTGCGATTGTGCTCAATAGTAAGCTGAAAGGAAAAAATGCATTTCGAATCTTACTCTTCCTCCCTTACATTATGAACGGTGTCGCCGTCGCCTTTATGTTTGGTTATGTCTTTGACACCACCAACGGCTCTCTGAATATGTTTCTGAATAGCATTGGTCTTACCGGACTAGGACAGACCAGTTGGCTTGGAACAGAAGGACTGGTTAACTATTCACTGGCATCTACAGGATTTTGGCGTTTCATGGGTTATAACATGGTAATCTACATCGCCTCCTTGCAGGCCATTCCAAACGATATTTATGAGGCCTCAAAGATCGATGGTGCCGGACCTTTTCAAACACTTTGGAGAATTACTTTACCGAATATGAAGCCAGTCATCCAGCTTAACTTATTTCTTACCGTCACAGGGGCACTGGAAGTATTCGATCTCCCCTTCGTGTTGACCAAGGGCGGTCCTGCAGGCGCCAGTGAAACATACGTACAAAAAGTTGTAGATACTGCATTTGCTTACAATAATTATGGCCTCGCTTCTGCCATGAGTATTATCTTGCTTTTCTTTGTCGTCATCGTACTGTTAGTACAGCAACTAGTTCTAAGCCGGGGAGGGGACAAATAGATATGACATACTCCAAATTTCGCTTCACAGATGTTATTAAATACTTCTCGCTGCTTATCGGTGTATTTGTTGTACTATTTCCTCCGTATGTGGTCATCGTCAATGCCTTTAAATCCACTGACGAATTTAACAGCAGCAGCTCTATGGCACTGCCAAAAAGCTTTTTGAATTTCGATAATTTCACTGCCGTCTTCCAGCGTGGGGGTCTACTTAACGGATTTGGTAATGTGTTAATCATTATAGCTATTACTTTAATTCTGAACATTCTGTTCGGCACTATGGTAGCATTTGTATTGGGACGCTTCTCTTTCAAATTGAAACCCGTTGTCTTCGGTGCATATCTAGTAGCCACCATTATTCCTAGTATCACGACACAAGTGGCGACTTTTGGTATCATCAAAAGTATGGGGCTTTACAATACACTCGGCGCCCCGATCGTGCTTTATATTGGAGCGGATGTAATTCAAATTATTTTATATCTGCAATTTATCCGTAATATTCCCGTGGATCTCGATGAAAGTGCGATGGTAGAAGGTGCCTCTCTGTTCAGAATCTATCGGTCGATTATTTTCCCTTTACTTACACCAGCTACGGCTACTTTGATTATTTTGAAAACCATTAGTATTTACAATGACATGTACATCCCTTATCTCTACATGCCGAAACAAAGCCTTGGTGTAGTTACGACGATCCTAATGCGTTTTCAAGGGGTCAATTCGGGGGAATGGAATTTAATCTGTGCGGCTATTCTGCTTATCCTGCTGCCGACAGTAATTCTATATTTTTTCCTGCAGCGTTACATCTTTGAAGGCGTAACCAGCGGAGCGGTCAAATAAGGTAGGTAGCTTATTACAGGAAAGGAACAACGCAAATGCTATCATACATCCGGTTAACTTTACGCAAAATGTGGTTGTTCCTTGCCAATCTACCGATGGAGCGCAAGCTGATCGTTATCTTTGTCTTTCTGATCTCTATGCCGATCACTTATGTAAGTTATCTATCGTCCCGCTCCATGTTCAACTCGGTTCTTGTGAATGCGACTGACGGTGCGGGTCAAATGACATCGAATGCTTCAGATACCATTGACCGATATATTGCCGACCTCAAAAGGTATACGGCCCTGCCGCTGTATAACACCGATGTGCAAGTCTACCTGACACAGCAAAATACCGACTGGGAAAAAAATACGGGCATGGCGATGTTCCTTAGCTATTTGAATCATACTAAGGAAGAGATCATTGCCGTGTATTTGGTGGATCAGTACGGCTCTGTCTTTTATGATAAAGACGCTGGAATTAATGAACTGTATCCAGAGGAACGATTAGCCAAATGGAGAACCATGAGTGAAGATGCTGGAGCAGCGCCTGTCATTCAGGGCAGACATACGATCCGCACCAACTCGAATGTCCATAAAGAGGTCTTTAGTGTTCTGCGTACAATTAACTCTGTAAGCACTTTGCAGAATATAGGAATTCTCGTTTTCGATGTAGACATCAATCTGTTTAAGGGCATTATCGATCCCGTAAATGCAGTTACGCAAGGAAACACGTTCATTGTAGATAACAATGGAGATCTGATCTATGCCAGTGAAGATTCCGCGGTTCCGAATCTAGCTGCCGAAACACAAACTCTGAATACAAAGCTGTTGCTGCAGCAAGTAAATCAGCAGCAGGATCATTTTCAAATAGACTTGAATGGCCAGTCTTATCTTGTAGTGTACACCGTCTCAAAACAGACCGGGTGGACCACTATGGTTACGATACCTTTAACACGTATCCTGTCCCCTGTACAAAAGAATCGTAATACGCTTATCTTGACCACACTGATTATTATTGCTTTTGCACTTTTTGTTGCGACTATAATTTCTCATGCCCTGACTAAACCCCTTAAATCCTTGGTCCGCTTAATGAAACGGGTGCAGCATGGTAATCTGGATGTCTGGCAGCATTCCAAATATAATGATGAGATTGGGATGCTGGGCAGTCATTTTAATCGGATGATCATAAGGGTCAAGGATCTGTTACAAGAAGTGTCTATCACGGAGAAACGGAAGCAAAAGGCTGATATGCGGGCGCTTCAGAACCAGATCAATCCCCATTTTATTTATAATACGCTGGAATCCATTCGCATGCTTGCAGAGAGCAATGATGATCCACGTGTGGCGAAGCTAACCTATTTACTTGGGCTTCAAATGCGTTACAGCATTGTCCGAAACGAAGAGGCTGTTACAATTAGACAAGAGCTGGATCATGTGAGAAATTATTATCAGCTGCTGGAAATCCGATTCCCAGACAAGTTCAGACTTAACATCGAAGTGCCGGACGAATTCCTTCATCTTCCTGTTATTAAGCTTGTCTTTCAACCGATCGTAGAAAATGCTGTCTTTCACGGTTTGGATCAAAAGGTAGGACTGGGCACCTTGAGCATCACCGCATGGAGCGAGCATGGAGATGCCGTATTCTGTGTAGAAGATGACGGGATCGGTATGGATGAAGCCACACTTCGTTCCTTAAACAATAGTCTGCAGACTGGAACGGACAATGAAAGGTTCGGGATTGGACTACGAAATGTAAATGAAAGAATTCGCCTGCATTACGGTAGCTCGTTTGGTCTGCTTGTTGAGAGTGAGCTTGGAATCGGCACTCGTGTTACCCTGCGCATTGCGGATATTAACGCTAAATACAGTGAAGATGAATTTATTTAGGAGAGGGGCTGCTCAGATTGCTGCGTATTGCGATTGTTGATGATGAGATCTTAATCCGCGAAGGACTGGCCCGAATGATCAGTAAAGAAAGCGCCGAATTTCTGGTCATCGGCACCTACTCCGACGGAAAACATCTATTAGATAAGTTAAGCACACTTCAACTTGATGTTGTGATTACAGATATTCGTATGCCGCAAATCAATGGCTTGGAGCTGATTAAACAGTTAAAAGCGACCCACCCGCAGATCTACTCTATTCTAATGAGTGGATTTGTTGAATTTAATTATGCCCGAGAAGCCATCCGCAGCTCAGCTGTAGACTATTTATTAAAACCAATTAATAAAGAGCAGCTGTTCGAGCTGCTTTATCGGCTAGACAAAGAACGGCAGCTCGCGCGCGACAAGGAAGAACGCCACCGTTCCTGGCTTTTATTGACATTCTTGCATATCGAAGAGCCCTCTTCCCCTCTGCTTTTATCCAGCCTTACCTTGCCCCAGCCTTATTTCTCGGTCTTTGTCCTCAAAGGGAGCGCCAGAGAAACCGTCTGCTCCTGCGCAGACAGTCTGCGGCAAGAGAAGGCGTTGAGCTTCGACAGCTTGGAGATTCAAAAAGGACTCTACGTCTGGATTGTATATTCTGCTGAGCCGCTGTCAGACAACGATTTAAAAGATATCGGTGACATTATGCGGATATCTGCAAACGGAAAGATTCTACATGTAGGTACCAGCGGTTGTTATAATGAGGTATCCAAGCTTAGACTGGCATACCTAGATGCTAAACAAGCCTGCAACATGGGCATATATAATCCGGAGCCTGTGCATTACGCGAATATTCAGAATATTCAACAGCCGGAGATAAACCTCCTGGATCACTTTAATACAATTAGAGAACCGCTGATCCATAACCTGCAGATTCTGAATGTGACAGGCGTCTTAGAATGGGTTCATGACCTATTCTCAGTCCTGAAAGCACAACAAGCCGCTCCTGACCAAATTCTCCGGATCTGTCGATGGGTTGAAGAAACTGCACAAAAGGAACTGCAAGAATTCGAGGCCCGCAATAAAAGTGCTCCGCACCTCAGGTTGGATGACAGAATCGCGTCCAGCATGAGCTTTTGCGACATTGAGGAGATGTTTACCGCCCACTTCACAAGCATTCTGAACGAAATCAGAACCCATCGTCTGGAGATGTCCGGCACAGCCATAGAAACCATAAAACGCTGGATATCCGCTAACTATAATCAGCATGCGGATCTGAACACTTTGGCAAATATGGTTTTTTTGACCCCAAGCTATTTAAGCAAGCTGTTCAAGCAAGAGACTGGACTTACACTAACGGACTATATCACGGAAATTCGGCTGCGCAAAGCCAAACATCTGCTCAAGAATGCTCCGGACCTGAAGGTTCACGAGATTGGGGCAGAGGTTGGATATGGCGATCCTGCCTACTTCAACAAGCTTTTTAAACGTGTTGTCGGGGTTACACCCAATGAATATAAACGAATTAGTATTGTATAAGGAGATTGATCACTTGCATTCAGAGCTTCAAAGAAATAGCAAAAATCATGAAATAACCGTCTACGACACAACAGAACTATATGGTGAAAAAGGCTCCTTCCGCGTTATGCAGTTCTCGAATCATGCCACTCAAGGTGCGATGGATCTTAATGACCCGCAACGAATTCTCTTTGAATATTCGCGGGCCATCATTCACTTCATGGAGTTCAACCTCCCCTCTTTTGAGGATGTTTTTCTTATTGGACATGGGATTGGAACAATTGCCGGGCATTTTCCGGAGAAAAGATTTAAAGTCGCCGAGCTAGACAGCGAAGTAGTCGAATTAAGCCGCCGCTGCTTCGGATACAGTCAAGATAACGTAGTGATCGGGGATGGACGTCAGATCCTTGAAGACGAAGACCCGCTGATATATGATTACATCATTTTGGATGCCTTTACTGCCGCTGGTACACCAAGGCATTTGATCTCCCGTGAATTTTTCAGTATTACCCGTTCGAAGCTGAACACAAGCGGATATATTCTCATGAATCTAATGGGAAAAGGTGAAAACGACCCGCTTATCAACGCGATTTATACGACACTTGCCGAAGAGTACGCCTATATCAAAGCCTTTTCCCTGCCTTCAGAAGGGGCCGCCGATATCCAAAATATCATTATGGTTGGCGGCAGCACCCCTATCCGCTTTCAAGCCCGCCATTTGGCTGGCTTCAAAGAAATACAGCTGGGACAAGGATATCTGATTCAGGATTAATTCAGGATTAACTATAAAAAATGACCTCATCCTCCACTTCACTGTGAATTTCGAGGTCATTTTTGGGTTGTTTTCATACGGCACCATTTAAACCGGATTAGGCACAAAGCTGCCACCACGGCAATATTTCAAGTAATTCAGTGCATGCACCTGGCCGGTCATTTCCAGCTCATCACGATACACTGGATCATGCCAGCCTTCGATATCAATCGTACCTTTATAACCCGCTTGGCGCAGGACGGTGATTACATCTACCCAATTGGTATCCCCGAAGCCAGGGGTCCGATCCCATACATAAGGTTTGGGGCCATGAATACCGTATTCCTTGACGATGTCCCAAGCGATGGTCGCATCCTTGCCATGCACATGGAATACTTTATCCATCCATTTGCGCAGCTGCGGAAGCGGATCAATCAATGCGATCAGCTGGTGGCAAGGCTCCCATTCCAATCCCAGATTATCTGCCGGAACAGCATTGAACATCTTCTCCCAGGCCGAAGGATTGTGAGCGATGTTCCACTCTCCGCTCTGCCAGTTTCCGCCCATAGCGCAATTCTCAAAAGCAATCCGCAGGCCACGATCTGCCGCTCTCTTCGCCAGTTCTCCGAACACCTCTGTAAACTTCGGGATCGACTCATCAATGGACAAACCTGGCAATCGGCCGGTGAACCCGCCTATAATATCTGTGCCAAATAAATGTGCATGATCAATCAGCCGCTCCCAGCTGGCCAATGTGTCGGCATTGTCGCCGCTGCCATTCAGCGGATTTCCATAGATGCCCACAGAGGAGATGACAAAATCATGTTCAGCAGCTAACTCCCTCAGTCGTGCAGCCGTTTCGATCAAATCAGTTTCGCCGGTGGTCTGCCAAAAGTTCAGATTAAATGATTCAAATCCATGCCCCACGATTTGTGGAATGACCTTAACGGCTTCTCCACCACGAACAATCGTACCTATTCTCAGTGTATCTTGCATTTCGGTTCCACTCCAATAAAAGTTTATAGTGTGATCTTAACGAGGTTTAATCATCTTGCAGGAACCACGTTTGAGCAATACCGCATCATAGACAATATGCTGATGATTTGACCGTCCGGAAATGAGATCAAACAGAACACCTACACTGGATAAGGCCATTTCCGTACCCGGCTGGCTGATTGTATCAAGAGAAGGATGATAATATTCAGCCATCTCGATCCCGTCAAAGCCAATGATCGAAATGTCATCAGGGATAGATAACCCCGCGGTAAGCACCGCTTTGGCAGCACCGATGGCAATCGTGTCGGAAGCGGCAAATATAGCTGTAATTCCCTTGTTCTTGTTGAGCAATCTTCGCGCAGCATTAAATCCCGAGCTGGGACTGTATTCACAATCCTCGACCAGCCCCGAATCATAGGGCAGACCCTGCTCTTCGAGTGCTTTTTTGTAGCCTAAATACCGCCGGTTGCCCGTGGTTTCATCCAATAAAGGAGACTTGGCTAAAAAGCCGATATTCGTATGACCTAATGAGATCAAATAATTGGTAGCCTTATAGGCTTCCTTCGTTTCATTGATAATAACGCTGGAAAAAATAAGCGGGTTCACCTGCTGCGTTGAGGTGATCGTTGTCAGCACAAACGGAACCGTCAGCTGTTTGAACTTCTCTTCAGAATGATCATAGGTTCCACCCATGAAGATAATCCCGCACAGATTTTTCTCCTTCACCAGTTGAATTGCAGCATTGATTTCATCGGTCCCATCCTCTACTTGCTGGATAAGAAACGGGTAGCCCCGCAGATTGACCTGCCGTTCAATTTCTCTGATCATATTAGAGAAAAAAGGATTGGTAATCCCCTTGACCATAAGTGCAATGTTCTTAGATTGTGTGGTTTTCAAATTCCGCGCGTTGGAATTAGGAATATAATTGTATTCCTTAACCACACTCATTACTTTCTCACGTGTAGACTTGCTCACCGGTCCCTTGTTGTTGATTACCCTGGAGACCGTCGAGATGCCCACACCGGAAATCCGCGCGATATCCTTGATATTTACATCCACTTTACTCCCCCATTTATGGGTAAAGGAGCTATATCGAATTATAGCTCCCTTACACCCCTTAACTTTCTTTAGTTGACAGGAACAAACGCAGCCAATTGCTTCTCTACTTCGGCAATGACCTTGTCAACTCCTGCTTTTTTCAGCTGATCGCGGTACTCCGCAACAGCTGCTTTTGGATCTTTGCTTGTTTTACCAAGCATCAATTGAATACCGAGCTGTGAATTCACGTTGGAAATCGAAGCAATTTCAGTTGTAACATTGGTTGGATCAAAGCTGAAGCCATTGTAAGGATCATCGATAGCCACTTTATCCCATTCTGCGAATAAGGAGTTACGGATTGGGTTTTCTGTATCCGTAGGAACTACGAATTTGTCATTACGAAGTGACCAAGCAGCGAAACCTCCGCCGTCCGTTTTATCGTTGAAGCCTGCAGGCTGCTTTTTAACACCATTTTCCATCACATATTGTTTGCCTTCAATACCGTTTTGGATGAGGTTGTAGTAGCTTTCATCGGTCATGAACTTCTCGATTACCATCAGAGCGCGCTCTGGATTAGCTGAGTTCGTGCTGATTACAGTCGAGTTGTCAACGCCCATTTTACGTTTGATCTTCTTATTAGCTTCCGCAAAAGTAAAGAAGTAAGGATCTGATTCCGGTTGTGCCTTCAAATCCGCACCGTATTGGCCGATCCAGTCCTGAGCATGAGTCAAATAACCTGCGGAGTTAGCTGCTCTGAAGTTATCCTTGCTGCCTAGGGTTGCAGACAGCACATCTTTACTCCAATAGCCCTTATCCGCCCATTCACGCATCTTCACAGCCCAATCTTCAAATTCCTGAGTGAAGGCTGGATGGAAGACAGTCTTGTAGTCCTCTGGACTTTTAGTCACAAGATTCAGCTCATTCAAAGATATACCAGGAGCGTTAAGCCACATCCCTGTAGTATCTACGAGCATTCTGAACATATTGGCTGCATCTTCTGCCTTGCCGTTAATTGGTGGGAAGGACTCATTAGCAACCACATTATCCATGTATTTAACCATATCATCAATGGAAGTGATTTTGTCCATTCCATATTTTTTCAGCAAGTCAGAACGATAGGCATAACCGGCAGGTGTGTATTCGCTATAAAGACTTGGTACACCATAAATTTTGCCTTTGTATTTTGTATTTTCCCACACACTTTCCGGGATTTCCGCTTTCAGCTTAGGAGCAACTTTATCCAGCATATCTGTAAGGTCCACTAGAGCGCCTTCACTAGCCAATGTGAAATAAGATACCGGAGCTCCGGGAGATGCATGCGACATATCAAATTCTTCGCCTGAAGCAAATAGCAGCGGGTACTTAGTAGCGATATCCGGCCAGTCAATATACTTCACTTCAATCGTAGCGTTTAGGTCAGCCTTGAGCTTCTTGTTAATCTCAGCGAGGATTTCTTTATTTTTAACTCCTTCGCTGCCCCACAGGTAGTACACCAGCTTAGCTTCCTTGGAAGTATCCACTCCGCCTGCATTGGCTGAAGCCTCTGGAGCTTTCGTGGCTGCCGGATCATTACTCGGCTCATTGTTGTTCTTGGATGTGCAGGCTGTCAGTGCTCCAGTAAGCATGAGGACAGCAATTAAAGAAGACACGATCTTTTTACCTTTCATTTAGGTAAGCCTCCCTTTTCTCTTCTATTTATGAAACTTTCATTTATAATAAACGCTCTTCGAAAAGAAGATTGCGTCCATTAACCCTTTACTGCCCCGATGGTGAGGCCTGTTACGAAATAACGCTGTACAAATGGATACAGGAGAATAATCGGTCCAGTGGCCAGCACAGCTGTAGCCATCTTGATGGATTGCGTCGGAAGATCAGCAGTATTGATGACCGCTCCCGAGTTGATTAGCGCTCCTAAGTTCGTCTGATTGACCATTCGCTGCAAAAAGTATTGGAGCGGATATTTCGTCGGACTGTCAATATACAACATCCCGTTATACCACTCATTCCAAAAGCCTAGTGCTGAGAAAAGCCCAATAGTAGCCAAGGATGGAACCGCCAGCGGAATAAATATCCGCCAATAGATGCGAAAGTCGCCAGCACCGTCAATGGTAGCGGATTCATATAAGGAATCCGGAATCGCCTTCATGAAATTACGCATCAGGAAGATGGACCATGCACCAACTACACCCGGAAGAATCATGGCGAATAAGCTGTCCTTCATATGCAGGTGCTTAACCATCAGGATGTATGTCGGAATCAAGCCGCCACTGAATAGTGTTGTAAAGTAAATCAAGAAGGAAAAGAAGTTGCGGTACTTGAAATCCTTACGGTTGAGCACGAATCCGGCCATCGACATCATAAACAGTCCGAGTACCGTACCCACTACGGTAATGAAGATAGTTACCTGATAAGCATTCACCAGCTGAGTAGAGTTGTTGAATAGCATCTCGTAAGCCTTAAAGGAAAATGCCTTCGGCAGCAGCTTGTAACCTTCACGAACAATTTCCTGCTCGTTCATGAACGATGAGGAGATCATCAACGCGAAGGGAAATAAACAGAATAGCGCAAAGATAGCGATACAGATATAACTGACTGCTTTTATGAGAATGCTTCCGGAATCCTGTTTGATTGTACTCTTTTCCATATTTATCACCCCTGTTTCGTGTCTAGTCTTAGAACAAAGCGCTGTCCGGTTCTACCTTGCGTACAATAAAGTTAACTACAAGCACCAGGATCAGACCGAATAAGGATTGGTAGAAGCCCACTGCGGCACCCATAGAGAAGTTGAATTGTCCCACCAGTGAACGGAAGACATAGGTATCGATGATATCTGTCTGCGGATACAGTACAGAGTTCGTACCGATCAGATTATAGAAAAGGTCAAAGGATCCCTTGAGAATTCCACCCATACCGAACAGTAGAAGCAGAATAAAGGTTGGCTTCAGAATCGGCAAGGTCATATAACGGATTCGCTGCCAGGTAGTCGCTCCATCCATATAAGCAGCCTCGTACAGATCATGATTAATCCCTGTGATCGTTGCCAGATAAACAATCATTCCATATCCGGTACCCGCCCAGATCTTGAAAGCCACAATAATATATTTCCAGATGCCCGGATCGGAATAGAATTCGTAACGGTCTAGCCCCATTCCAGTTAACATCGTATTGATAAACCCGGAATTGAAATTGAATATATTGTAGGCAAACACACCGACGATAACCATGGAGATGAAATTCGGTAACAGGATAACGGATTGTGATATTTTTTTGAACCACTTGCCTGAGATCTCAGACAACATAATGGCAAATACTATTTGAATGATATTACCTAAAGCTAGAAAGACGATATTATAGAGCAGCGTATTCTTGGTAATATTCCATAGATCCCCATTTTGAACCAGAAACTCAAAGTTCTTAAGTCCGATAAAGTTACTTCCAAAAATCCCCTTATTGAGCTTGTAATCTACAAATGCGACGTAAGCTCCAGGCATTACAGCATAGTGAAAGATAACGAAATATACGATTACAGGCAGCAACATTAGAAAAAGAACTTTGTTCTTAATGACTTCCCGAACAATGTTTCCACCCACAAGCTTCAGTCTCGCCAAAGTGCCCACCTCCAATTTGAAAGATGCATTCAGTCACATGCATAAATTACCTTCCTTTCTTGTCCAGCAGCCAGAATAAAAACAGTTTGCCCAACCTTCAAAAAAAAGTGTATCGAGTGTTGTAGAAACGTTTCCAGTGTTTCTGTAAAACTCTCTGTGTGAGAAGCATACTCCCAAAATGTATGCGCTGTCAATTTATTTTATTTTCGAATTACAAGTACTAAAGTTACACATTTCACGTAAAAAAATATAGATTAGCTGTTTTTCCAAAGGCGATTGACTTTTTTTGGTGTTCAGACTAATATCGAGGTGTATCGTTTGTGGAAACGTTTTTATACTTTTCTTTCATAGACATGTCAGTCTCCATCTGTAACATCTTAATGATGCAATCCTCTTCTGATTTAATTCATGCCTCATCCCTGTATCCGAAGAGAGAAATGCTATGATTTTCACAACAATTGAACCTGATTATAGCTCAGGCCCATTCCGCATTTCGGAGCTGCGTGCCAGGAGAGTTAACGGTTCACTCCCATCCTTATCGCCTATATAACGTAAGCTTTGCCAATAAAATCATGCTTACGCTGCCCGGCGGGGAACTACACATCTATTTAAAAAACTAACTTTCAATGCGCTCACGAGGAAGGAGTTAACCATGACTAAAACGTTTATCCAAGATCTTGTGAACGATATGACCCTGGACGAAAAGCTGGCCCAATTAACCCAGCTAGGTCCTCACTATTGGGGTTTGGACGATACCGTGGATTTAACCGGACCATTTAAGGAACTGAACATTAAGCCGCAGGTAATGGAGAGCATCGGAAGTGTTCTTAACGGTATTGGAGCCCGGAATGTAATCGAGCAGCAGACCCGGCATTTGCAAACCAGCAGACAAAAGATTCCTCTGCTCTTCATGGCGGATGTCATTCACGGCTACCGGACCATCCTCCCGATTCCGCTGGCCATGGGCAGCAGCTTTGACCTTGAAGCCTGTGAAAGGTTTGCCGAAATCGCCGCTAAGGAAAGTGCGGCTGCCGGTATTCACGTTACCTTCTCGCCCATGACTGATCTCGTACGTGACCCGCGCTGGGGACGCGTCATGGAGACATCTGGTGAGGATCCCTATCTGAATGCCCGTGTCACCGAAAGTATGGTGCGTGGTTATCAGGGCAAGGACCTAAAAGAAAAAGGACGCATCGCCGCCTGTGTGAAGCACTTCGCTGGTTACGGTGCTCCCGAAGGCGGACGGGAATACAATACGGTGGATATGTCTTCCGGCGTATTGCGTGAGTTCTACCTGCCAGCCTATAAGGCTGCCGTAGATGCTGGTGTGGCCATGGTGATGACCGCATTTAATACCATTGACCGTATCCCGGCAAGTGGTAATTCCGAGCTTCTTCGCGGGATTTTGCGGGAAGAATGGGGCTTCAACGGCGTTACCATCGCCGATTTCAATTCCGTTAATGAGCTGATTCCCCATGGCGCCGCGATAGATGGCCGTGAGGCAGCCGAGAAAAGTCTGGCTGCTGGGCTGGATATTGAGATGATGTCCACTCACTATCTAAACCACGGCGCTGCTCTGGTCGAGGAAGGAAAGCTTGATATCGCTTTGATCGATGAAGCCGTCATCCGGGTGCTTGAGCTCAAGGACGCGCTTGGCTTGTTCGATAATCCATTCAAGGATGCAGATCCGCTGGTGGATGAGGCTCCGAAACCTAGCGCGGAGCATCTGCAGGCTGCACGGGAGCTTGGAGCTAGCTCAGTTGTACTGCTCAAAAACGACAATGATGCTTTGCCCCTTAAACGTGGCATGAAGATTGGTCTGGCTGGTCCTTTCGCCACCTCCATTCATGTACTGGGCGGTTGGGCCGGGACAGAAAAAGATCCGGCTGTATCACTCTACACCGGCATTTCGCAAAAAACATCTGCCGAAAATATTTTCACGGCCATGACTGGTGAGCTGGGAAGCATGCTTGAGGGTGTTTTTGATGTGGAGGATGAAATTGAGGATGCCTACCAAGCGCTGAAGGATTGTGATGTAATTCTCGCCGCTGTCGGTGAGAATCAGCAGGATACCGGGGAAGGCGGAAGCAAATCCAATCTCCGCCTATCGGCCAATCAGGAGAAGCTGATCTGGCGTCTGAAGGATACCGGAAAAAAGATCATCACCATTGTATTCAGCGGCAGACCACTGGAGCTGAAACCCGTTCTTGATGCCAGCGACGCTCTGCTGCAGGCTTGGTTTCTGGGTACAGAGTCAGGAAATTCACTGGCCGATGTGCTGTTCGGAGATTATAATCCTTCCGGACGTTTATCGATGAGCTTCCCCTACTCGGTTGGGCAAATTCCTGTCTATTACAATGCGTATCAAACGGGACGACCTTATGATTCTAAGTATCCTAATGTGCGTTACGTGACCCGTTATCTGGACTGCCCGAATGACCCGCTGTTCTGTTTTGGTTATGGTCTGAGCTATTCCAAGTTTGCTTACAACAGCTTCAATGTTGAAGCTGCGGATCGGGTGGTTGCCTCCATTGAAGTAGAGAATACTTCGGACATCGCCGGCAAGGAAACCGTTCAGCTCTACATCCACGACGTCAGTGCAAGTGTCGTGCGCCCGGTCAAGGAACTGAAAGGTTTCCAGCAGATAACACTCGCACCGCATGAGAAACAGGTGGTTTCCTTCGAAATCACCAGAGAAATGTTAATGTTCTACGGGAAAGACGATCAGTTGGTCTTCGAGCCTGGAGAATATGATATTATGATCGGTAGAAACTCTGGAGATCATTGCACTCAGCGGATCTGGATCGGCTGACCTGCGTATAGCTATGCTTCTAACGACGTCATCCCTCAACGCCCTCTTAGCGCAATGAGTGGTTGGCGCCTCCACAGCTTGCTATTCAATATTCGATAGTAAGGGAGATTATTCTAATGAGACACAGTTTATCATTTCAGCAAGATGGCACTTTTAAAATCGTACAATTTACCGATCTGCACTGGATGGATGGAAGAGCTGAGGATCAGCTTACCGAGGCACTGATGGAACGCATTCTGGATGCGGAACAACCTGATCTTGTGGTTTTCACGGGAGATCTTATTTACACGGGTCCTGTATCGCCGGGAAACAAAGCATGCGAGCACCCCGCACAAGCTTTTCGTGAGGCTGTCGCTGCCGTGGAGAGATCCGGCATCCCTTGGACCTTTGTATTTGGTAACCATGACACAGAAACTCTGATTTCAAAGAGTGAACTGATGCAAATTGCTCTGGAACATCCCCACTGCCTGACCGAAGCCGGCCCAGAAGAGCTGGAAGGCTCGGGCAATTACACTCTTGAAATTAAAGATCAGGAAGACCACTCGGCCGCTATTTTGTATTTTCTGGATTCTGGCGGCTACTCCGAGTATGAGGATATCCCGGGCTACAATTGGATTGGGCGGAATCAGATCAACTGGCTGACGGCTGAATCTGCGCGGTTGAATCCGAAGAGTGCTGAGAACAGGCTGCCTGCCTTGGCTTTCTTCCATATCCCAATTCCTGAATATCGGGATGTCTGGTCTACACAAGTCTGTCATGGGCATAAGTTTGAGCGTGTATGCTCACCTGAGGTGAACTCGGGCTTATTCTCGGCTTTGCTGGAAATGGGTGATGTGCTTGGCACCTTCTGCGGACATGACCATATCAACGATTTTAGCGGCAGCCTGTATGGAATACGTCTTTCTTATGGCCGTGCTACCGGTTACAATACTTATGGAAAAGAAGGCTTTATGCGGGGAGCACGCGTCATAGAACTGGTCAAAGGCACCCAAGACTTCAATACCTGGCTTCGTCTTGATGACGGATCTGTTATAAATGAACAGCCGATTCATATGCCTGAACCTGCTGCCGATTCAGGACATTAATCTTTTATAGGATTAAATTTAAATACTGATTAAATGAACCAGTGCGCAAATGTTGTGCTGGTTCATTTTTTTGTGCAAATATTAGCTTGTCTCCATATTCCCCATTACATCACTTTTTTTGTTAAAATAGAGAAGTCGACGTATTAAGCACTACAGCGTCAGTCATGGAAACGGAGGCAAGTACCTGTGGATTATATTATTCTGGACATCGAATTCAACGGCCGTAAGTTTGCCAGCGAGCACCCTATGGAGGTCATTGAGATTGGAGCCGTCCGGTTAGACTCTTCATTGCAGTATAAGGATGAATTTTCTTCCTTGATCAAACCTATATATTTCTCCACCCTGAATTCCTTTATTAAGAAAAAAACGGGTATCCCTCAAGAGGAAATTGACATTGCCGCCCGCTTCCCCAAAGTCATCACTGCTTTTAGAGAGTGGCTTGATCTAAGTACAGACGGAGTTCTGCTGCTTACCTGGGGTGGTGAAGACATGAAGCGAATCATTCAGGATGTGCGCATGCACAAGATGGACGAATCCTACTGGATGTCCGCCACGTATTTCGATTTGCTCAAAGGAGTTCTGCGTGCGCGTGGCCTTAGCAATGATGTCAGCGTGGAAAGCGCGATGGCATTGTTTGAGCTTGAGCCTACTGGATCTGCACACCGGGCGCTGGATGATGCACGGATGACGTCAGAGATCTTCCGCGCCGTGTTTAAGGATCTGGATTTTGAGCGTTCACAGCATTACGTAGATACCTTCTCCAATGCCAAAGAACGCAAAACAGTTAAGGTAGCCATTAAGGCTATGACCTCACAAAAAATTGTACCTACCTGGGACCTTGTCGTTGAACACTACTTCTCAGACAAAGCAACCCTTGCGGACCCTCGTAAGCTTCAGGAATTGCACAATTATTTCACAGCACAAATGGGCCATAAATAAATTCAAGCAGCAGCAAAGCTCAACATTATAGACTTATTCATAGCAGCGGCAGACTTCCCCATGATCATTCAGAGGGTAGCTGCCGCTGTTTTGGATATGCTAAAAAAAACATTTGACCTTCACGTTACGTAAAGGTGTACATTTGATTTGTAGGAGGTGATACTACGGAATACACAGTGCAGAAGCTCGCAGAGTTAGCTGGAATCAGCACACGGACCCTGCGCTACTACGATGAGTTTGGCATTCTTAAGCCGGCGAGAATCAACTCTTCAGGGTATCGTATCTATGGCCGTAACGAAGTAGATCTACTACAGCAAATTTTATTTTATCGGGAGCTTGGCTTAAGTCTGGAACGTATCAAGGCTATTATGACAGAACCCTCATTCGACGGAGCCAAAGCGCTGCGGGAGCATCATGACAAGCTATTGGAAAAAAGACAGCAATTAGATCTATTAATCGCTAACGTCGAAAAGACGCTGGCTCAAAAAGAAGGGAGAATTACCATGAGTGATACTGAAAAATTCGAAGGCTTTAAACAAAAGCTGGTAGATGACAACGAAAAGAAATATGGTCAAGAAATAAGGGAGAAATACGGAGATGACACCATTAATCAAACCAACCAAAAGCTTAAAGGAATGACAGAAGAACAATATTCAGCTATACAACAGCTTGAAGAAGAGCTGTTTGAAACGCTCTTGCAAGCGATGGAGCATGGAGATCCTGCCAGTGTATTGGCGCAAAAAAGTGCTGACCTACACCGTGAGTGGCTCTCCTTCTACTGGAATTCCTATTCCAAAGAAGCTCATGCTGGTGTTGCACAATTGTATGTTGATGATGAACGTTTTACCGAATACTATGACAAACGCCGCCCTGGACTCGCTGCGTTTCTAAGAGATGCTGTACATGTATATACGGAAAAAAATGAGTAAGCTCACGAACAATAATTCAACTTTAAAAATAGAAAAAGGTATCCGGATTATCCGGACACCTTTTTTTTGCGGCAATAGCAATCAGCAGAAATCACAGACTGCGGTGCAGCAGCGACAATGTATTCCGAAGCTCAGCGACAGCTACCTGTCCAGGCGCAGAAGGTTTATGTGCAGCTCCGAAGGTAAGCGCTGAACCGAAAATTTCCCCTGCCAAACGGCTGATCACCCCGGCTCCCGCCATAGACATCGTTATAATTGGGCGGTCTGCATATTTTTCCTTCATGATATGTGTAGCTTCCAGCAAAGTTAGTACATCGCCTGCATCTCGGGGCATAACGGCAATTTTGGGCAAATCTCCGCCAAGCTCCTGCGCCTTGCATAACCGTGAGATGATCTCCTCTTTAGGAGGTGTACCATGAAAATCATGATTTGAAATAATGACCGACACGTTATGAGCATGAGCAGCTTCGACCAGTAGCTTTACATCCTGCTCATCATTAAATAGTTCAACATCTATTATATCTACTAGACCGCTCTCGGCAGCAGCTTTATTCAGTGCTGTGTAATATTCCGTGCTGACTTGCTTCTCTCCGCCTTCTTTTGCACTCCGAAAAGTGAAAATCAGCGGTAAATCTGGAATCACAGAACAGATTTCGCTTAGTGCGTTCTTAACAGCTGCAACGTCTTCCACTTCAGCAAAAAAATCCGTCCGCCACTCCACCAAATCAGGTTGCAGTACTTTCAGCGCTTCCGCTTCCTGCTTCAGCTCAGACAAGGTCACTCCAATTAGCGGAACACATATCTTAGGGATTCCTTCGCCGATGATCACATTTTTAACGGTTACTGTTCTGCTCATTATTTAAGCTCCTTATCCTATCTTATCTAGTATAGATCTTGAGTATCCTGTACTGTCTATTCTACAGCGAATTACGTTTTAGAAACTGCTCTACCTCGGACAACTGCGGCAATGAAGGGATCGCCCCTTCTTTCCCTACAGCCAATGCACCTACAGCATTAGCGAAGCTCACGGCTTCCTCCAAAGTCTTTCCTAAGACCAGCTGCTGGGCTAATGCGCCATTAAATGAGTCACCGGCAGCAACTGTATCTACCGCCTTTACCGGGAAGCCTGGAACAGCCTTGGCACCTTCAGCATTCACAATCAGGGCACCTTTTGAACCCAAGGTTACAATTACGTTCTGTACTCCTTTTTGCAGCAAAATACGGGCTGCCTGCTCAGCAGTCTCTGCGCTATCTACAGTCATTCCGGACAAAATCCCGGCTTCCGTCTCATTAGGTGTCAGGTAAGATACCTGAGCCAGCATCTCATCCTTTAGCACTCTAGCTGGTGCAGGATTAAGGATGACCGGAATCCCCTTACGATGGGCAATCGCAATCGCCTGCTCACTCATCGCCAGATCCATTTCAAGCTGCAGCACAATGATCTTAGTCTGGCTAATCACAGCCTCCAATGCCTGAATATCCTGTACCGTAAGCTCAATATTCGCTCCAGGTACCACGATAATCCGATTTTCTCCATCTTCTTCAATAATGATTGAGGCGACTCCTGTTGCCTGATGTTCACTTACGGAAATATGCTCTATATGAATGCCTTCATTCCTGATAATCTCCAGCATTTCGCTACCAAAGGTATCTTTTCCAACTCTTCCGATCATACTAACCTCTGCACCCAGACGTGCTGCGGCAACGGCCTGATTTGCCCCTTTTCCGCCAGGAGATAAAGCAAAGGCTTGTCCAATCAGGGTTTCTCCTGCATCTGGTGACCGGTTTGTACGTACCACCATATCCATATTCAAGCTTCCAATCACAACTATATCCAACTTAGACACCACCATTAATTATTTCTTCAATCTCTTTATCTTAGGGGCTTCTGTCCACTTTATCAATCAATTCCGCTCAATTGGATCCAAAATGGGTGTTTTCACCAAATTGACGTTATGCTTTTATTCATCGAGTGTGCTAGAATAGTGGTGCAATCGCTTCCACAGTGATTGCCTGCACTATTTTGAGCAAACGTTTGCACCTAAGATAATGCCCGCAGCTTCACTGCAATTTAATCTAATCCGTGATTAGGAGGCTTATCAAGTGAACGAACAAAAATTACCGTCAGTCGCTTATTTTAGTATGGAGTACGGGCTGCATTCCGATTTCAAAATGTATGCCGGAGGTCTGGGCATTCTTGCCGGAGACTACATCAAGGGTGCAAAAGATATCAACGCCCCTATCATCCCTATTGGGCTGAAGTGGAAACAAGGTTACACGGACCAAAAGATTGATGCCAATGGCAATCCGTACGACTCCTATCACAATTATGTTTATGAGTTTCTTGAAGATACAGGGGTTAAGGTAACTATTAAAGTCCGAAAAACCGATGTGGTATGCAAGGTATGGAAAACTGATTATTTTGGCAACAGCACATTGTATTTACTGGATACGGATATCCCCGAGAATAATGATGCCTGGATTACAGGCCAATTGTATGGCTGGTTCGGCGAGGAACGAATCGCACAAGAGATCGTGCTTGGGATTGGTGGAGTCAAAGCTATGCGTGCCCTGCAAATCCCTATTGATGTCTATCACTTCAATGAGGGTCATGCGGCTCTAGCGGCTATCGAGCTAATCCGTGAAAAAATGTCCGGAGGCCATACCTTCGAAGAAGCGTGGAAAGCCACTCGCGAAGAAGTAGTATTTACTACACACACACCAATCAAAGAAGGCAACGAAACCCATCCTCTTGACCGACTTGAGTATATGAGTGCGTTCAACGGCTTAACCCGTGACCAGATGGAGCGGATCGGCGGCGAGCCATTTAATATGACGGTTGCAGGTCTAAGGCTGTCACGTATTTCCAACGCAGTAGCCCAGCTACACGCCGATACGGCTAATAAAATGTGGAAGGAAGTAGCCGGAAGATCGGAAATTATAGGCATTACTAATGCCATCCATACTCCTACCTGGGTAGATGATAGAATGACGCAAGCCTACGAACAGGATGGTGACTTATGGGCAGTGCATAAAGAGATCAAGGGCGAACTGATCCAATTCATCAAAGAACGTTCCGGCATTAGCTTAAATGCTGACAATCTACTCATCGGCTTCTCACGCAGAGCAGCTCCATATAAACGAAGCGACCTGATCTTCTCGCAGCCAGAAATTATCGAACCTTATCTGGAGTCTGGAAAGATACAAATTGTATTTTCCGGCAAAGCGCACCCACTCGATGATAACGGTAAAAAAATCGTCAGCAACCTAGTAGCGATGATGAAAAAGTATCCAAAGAGTGTTGTGTTCCTCGAGAATTACGATATGACGATTGGCGCCCAGCTGACGCGCGGTGCTGATATTTGGCTCAACAATCCACGCAGACCATTGGAAGCCAGCGGCACCTCCGGGATGAAAGCAGCTATGAACGGTGTATTGAACTGTTCTATTCTGGATGGCTGGTGGCCAGAAGCCTGCATCGATGGTGAGAATGGCTGGCAGATTGGTGACGGCTTCGAAACTACAGACTTCGAGGTGCTGGATAAGCATGATAGTGATGCACTGTACGACACCTTATTGAAACGTGTGCTCCCAACCTTTTACGAGAATCGTGAACAGTGGGTACACATGATGAAAAAGAGTATCGAAACCACCCGTACGGAGTTTGCCACCAAAAGAATGTTAGATGAATATTACAACAGAATGTACATTAAAGCCTAAGTACAAGAACCGAATATCTTCTATATCAAAAAATGCAGCGCACCCCTCCAGTGATGGTAGGGATGCGCTGTTTCTTTTTTAATTCTGCTAAGCAATTAATCACTTTGTCTATCATATATATCTGAATGTGCCAACGCTGTAATGACGATTACCACATATTGTAATGAGTCAATAATTTAAAAAGTGTTGCAATTTCTCAAAAAAACATTAATATAGAACTTATACTAAATCTAAAATCAAATCTCATGAGGTGATTCTATTAATGAGCTCCAATAATAATAATCTTACAACCAGCTGGGGTGCTCCAGTAGGCGACAATCAGAATTCAATGACAGCCGGTGACCGCGGTCCCACTTTGCTGCAAGATGTCCATCTGCTTGAGAAATTAGCCCACTTTAACAGAGAACGTGTTCCTGAACGTGTTGTTCATGCTAAAGGTGCTGGCGCTCACGGGTATTTTGAAGTTACAAAAGATCTGACCCAATACACAAAAGCTAACTTTTTGTCTGAAGTAGGCAAACGTACACCGTTGTTCATTCGTTTTTCTACTGTTGCTGGTGAATTAGGTTCTGCTGATACCGTACGCGACCCTCGTGGTTTTGCCGTGAAGTTCTATACGGAAGAAGGAAACTATGATCTCGTAGGTAACAATACGCCTGTATTCTTCGTTCGTGATGCGATTAAATTCCCGGACTTTATTCATACACAGAAACGTGATCCACAGACACATCTGAAGAGCCCGAATGCTGTATGGGACTTCTGGTCTTTGTCGCCTGAATCTTTGCATCAGGTAACGATTTTGATGTCGGATCGCGGAATTCCAGCTACGCTGAGACATATGCATGGGTTTGGTAGCCATACCTTCAAGTGGGTAAATGCCGAGGGCAATACAGTCTGGGTGAAATACCATTTCAAAACAGAACAAGGCATTAAGAATCTAGATGCAGACCTTGCTGCCAAAATCGCTGGGGAAAACCCGGATTATCATACAGAGGACTTGTTTAATGCTATTGATAAAGGAGATTTCCCTGCTTGGAAGCTCTACGTGCAAATTATGCCAATCGAGGATGCGAAGACTTACCGTTTTGATCCATTTGATGTAACAAAAGTCTGGTCGCAAAAAGATTATCCGTTAATCGAGGTTGGACGTATGGTATTGGATCGCAATCCGGAGAACTACTTTGCTGAAGTAGAACAAGTTACATTCTCCCCCGGTTCTTTCGTTCCTGGTATTGAAGCTTCGCCTGATAAATTGCTACAAGGCCGTCTGTTCGCTTATGGTGATGCACACCGTCACCGGGTTGGCCCTAACCATAACAGTCTACCTATCAACCGTCCAAAAGTAGAAGTGAAGAACTATCAACGTGATGGTGGCATGGCCTTGGGCAACAATGGCGGTTCTGGTGCCTATTACGAGCCTAACAGCTTAGGAGGACCTAAAGAATCACCACAGCATAAAACTTCGCCGTTCGAGGTTTCTGGTTATGCGGATAGTGTCTCTTACAATAGTGACGATCACTATACACAACCAGGTGACTTGTACCGCCTAATGTCTGAAGAAGAACGTACCCGTCTAGTTCAAAACATCGTGGGTGCTATGACTCCTGTTGAAAGTAACGATATCAAACGTCGCCAGATTGAACATTTCTTTAAGGCTGATCCAGACTTGGGACAGCGTATCGCATCCGCTTTGGGTTTATCTGTACCAGACGGAATGTAAGACTGTAAATGCATTTATAAACTAAAGAGGACCTTTGCCCGTAGATGGGAAAGGTCCTCTTTTTGCTAATTAGCTGAAAACATAATAAATGATGACAATCACAACGCCCAGCGTGGAGACAATGGATAGACATGAAAAAAAAGTGTTCCAGTTATTGCCTTTCATTTGTCTTATACACGACCAGTATAGTGGTTCTTTGGTGCTCTGCCCCATCACGTGATGATTTAACTACCGAACCGTAACAGATATTCACAATCTGTTCCTCCCGTAGTCCTGCCAGGAACTCATTAGCTTTATTCTCTGCATAAGAATTATCAGCATCTACAAACTCTTTAACTTGAATCATCCTGATCTCCTCCTTTAATAAATTAAGTAGTTATTTTATAGTTCTGGAATCTATATGTGAACTCAACGAAATGTACATGGCGTATCACTCCCCAGGTAACAATTAATGTAAAAATATCTTCAAAATACAGTATAGGCATTTCGCAGTTTTCTACGAAATGCCTATGCATCAGCCTATCATAGCACCCAAGTATGTAATAGTCAAAGGTTTTCATTACAATATTTAGAAGGTTTTAATTCCCCTTTTAAAATGGATTGGATTTACAAATAGAAGCTGGTATACTGATCAGAAGGTCTCCATTGGGGGACCTCTATTTGTATAGGAGGGATTTTAAGATGGCAACACACCATATCAAGTTTACAAGGAATGTGCTACTTAGAGGAGGTGAAATCTACTATGAACCATAGTCTTATCTATGAAGGCTCACGGACACAGCTGCTTCAGCAGCTTATCTATTTTGATGAGGAAAAAATCGCATTTCTAAATCAATACTTTCCGGTACGGAGCAAGGATAGAAGCAACGCTGAAACGCTGTTGACCCGTTATTGCTCCGAGCTGGAACAATTACTAACTGAGTTCAATGACGAAGATTTAAATTCACAGGTCTTTATCGGAAGTCAGCTGCAGCTTCGTTACTTGGACGATAATACTACAGATATCTATACCATCGTATTTCCTAACCAAGCAGAACCTAACGATAACAAGATTTCTATGTTGTCACCTATAGGCATGCAGCTGCTGCTGGCTGAGCTCGGCAGTACTTGTCAGCTAGCGATTCCTTCAGGTCAACTAGAGGTAAAGATCGAAAGCATAAAGTTCGTGAATAATGGTGAAGTAGGCGTTCTTATATAAGGACGATCCCTTATACCCCACTACAGCAGCGTCCCTTTCCAGATATTAAGGAGAGGGACGCTGTTCTATTATTTAAGCCTCAAACCTTCTTCTAGCTTATTAACTGACTTCTGGATCCTTGCTGCTCTGGTTTCCGGTCTTTTCGCCCCTTCAATCCAGCTCACATATTCCTTCCGATAGGAATAAGCCAAGCTGTTATAATACACCTCTGCCTGCTCATTGCTGCTTAGTGCGTCCAGAAAATCTTCTGGAGCTTCTATCACTCGCAATTGATGATCTTGTTCCATTGTCACCCGAACTATATCTCCAGGTTGAGCATGGGCTAAGTCTCGCAGTTCTTTTTTCACAACCATAAAATGTTTCCCATTACCATGCGGCATAAGTGTTCCTCTATAGGGAATTTCATTCAGGCTTCCGTTAACTTGTATCCTTGATTTAGTTTCATATATTTGTTCAGCGTCAAAAGGAACTGTAAGATATGTCCAGCTCCCCTTCGTATCTGGTCTGACTAACCTTGCTTCAAATTCAAACATAGGTCCCTCCCTAAATAAAAATCTCTAGTCCCTATTGTATCTGTACGTGCTTAGTTATACAAAAAAACACCCGCCTAATACCGGCAGGTGTTTCTCTTTATAAGCGGGTGATGGGAATCGAACCCACGCTATCAGCTTGGAAGGCTGAAGTTCTACCATTGAACTACACCCGCAAAGGTATAAAATCGGGATGACACGATTTGAACATGCGACCCCCTGGTCCCAAACCAGGTGCTCTACCAAGCTGAGCTACATCCCGTTAACAATACTATAACTGCTTAGTAATAAAAATGGCGCGCCCTGAGAGATTCGAACTCCCGGCCTTTTGATTCGTAGTCAAACGCTCTATCCAGCTGAGCTAAGGGCGCAAAATCTATATGGAGCGGACGACGGGAATCGAACCCGCGACCCTCGCCTTGGCAAGGCGATGCTCTACCGCTGAGCCACGTCCGCAAAAACATGGTGCGCGTGAAGGGACTCGAACCCCCACGTCGTGAAACGCCAGATCCTAAGTCTGGTGCGTCTGCCAATTCCGCCACACGCGCACACTTTAAAGAAAATGGTGAGCCATGAAGGACTCGAACCTTCGACACCCTGATTAAAAGTCAGGTGCTCTACCAACTGAGCTAATGGCTCTCATAAATGGCTGGGGATATAGGATTTGAACCTATGCATGACGGAGTCAAAGTCCGTTGCCTTACCGCTTGGCTAATCCCCAATAATAATTAACTAAATGGCGGAACCGACGGGATTCGAACCCGCGATCTCCTGCGTGACAGGCAGGCATGTTAGGCCAACTACACCACGGTTCCATAGACATAATGCATAAGTGTAAATTGGTTGCGGGGGCAGGATTTGAACCTGCGGCCTTCGGGTTATGAGCCCGACGAGCTACCGGGCTGCTCCACCCCGCGTCATTAATAAGTATATACTATTCATTTTCACCATACCAGCTTATCCCTAAACATAATGTATAAGAGTAAAATTGGTTGCGGGGGCAGGACTTGAACCTGCGACCTTCGGGTTATGAGCCCGACGAGCTACCGGGCTGCTCCACCCCGCGTCAGTGAAAATAATATGGTGGAGGCTGAGGGGATCGAACCCCCGACCCTCTGCTTGTAAGGCAGATGCTCTCCCAGCTGAGCTAAGCCTCCATGATATGACCCGTATGGGATTCGAACCCATGTTACCTCCGTGAAAGGGAGGTGTCTTAACCCCTTGACCAACGGGCCATGCTAATAATTTTATGGCGGAGAGAGAGGGATTCGAACCCTCGAGACGCTTGTGGCGCCTACACGATTTCCAATCGTGCTCCTTCGGCCAAACTCGGACACCTCTCCATAAATGGCTCCCCGAACAGGACTCGAACCTGTGACAACTCGATTAACAGTCGAGTGCTCTACCAACTGAGCTATCAGGGAATATGGTGGGCCTTAGTGGACTCGAACCACCGACCTCACCCTTATCAGGGGTGCGCTCTAACCAGCTGAGCTAAAGGCCCTTCTAAGACATATTAATATTAAGGGCAAAAAAAATACCACGGGTAATGTGGTTGTCCGCTTGGCGGCGTCCTACTCTCCCAGGACCCTTCGGTCCAAGTACCATCGGCGCTGGAGGGCTTAACGGTCGTGTTCGGGATGGGTACGTGTGGAACCCCTCCGCTATCGCCACCAAACGGGCATTTACAGCGTAAATGCTCAGGCTTAATCGCCTGAAAACTGAATCCGAATTGAATTTGCGTCGCCCGTCATCTCTTCGGGGCCCCCGGAAAGTATTCGGAATTAGCTTCGCAGCCTTTTCTTCACTTTTTGGGGTATTTT
>NZ_JBBODA010000045.1:0-35773 GCF_038002705.1 Paenibacillus sp. FSL H7-0716 | reverse complement strand
GAGAGCCTACATGCCTTTTGGCTTATAAAAAGCGGCAGGATGACGGGAATTCCCGTCATCCTGCCGCTGAAAGAGATGGTTTGCTAAGGTGCGCTTGGGCGCTATGGGCAACTAGACCCTCCTCGTTTGCTACATCAAACTAAGGTACGTTATGTCCTCTTCCCACTAAATCAACTACGGTGCGCTTTGTCCTCTTCATCTGCTACATCAACTGTGGTGTGCTATGTTCTCTTCTTCCGTTATGGTTTTTCACACTTCATAGTTTTGGCATCGGACCCAGATGCACTTATTTCCCGAATTCAGCGCTTTTCCTCGTGTTATCGGACTCAGGTGCAGCTATCCACACAAATATAGTCCAAATACGAGCATATGCATGCCGATAAGAGCTATACAGTCCGAAACTACGGCAAAGTAACTCAAAAATCAGCAATAGCGACTATACGGTCCGCAACACTCCTCGAATCATTCTTAGGCGCACTTCTATTGAGAATCCATCATCTTTGCTCAAGCTATTGGACTCATTCTTGGGTTCATCGCATTCCCTCATACTATCGGACCCAGGTACACTTATTTCCCGAATTCAGCGATTTTCCTCGTGCTATCGGACTCAGGTGCAGCTATCCACACAAATATAGTCCAAATACGAGCATATGCATGCCGATAAGAGCTATACAGTCCGAAACTACGGCAAAGTAGCTCAAAAATCAGCAATAGCGACTATACGGTCCGCAACACACTTCATGCAGCTAAATTAGGCATACTTCTATGGAGAATTCATCGTATCTCTCATGCTATCGGACTCATTCATGAATTCATCGCATTCCCTCCTGCTGTCGGACTCATTCTTGAATCCATGACATTTGCTCATGCTGTCAGACTCAGATGCTCTTATTTCCAGAGTTCATCGCATTTGCTCAATCTTCGAACTCAGCTTCCTTACTTCGAGGGTTCATGCTCATTTTTACTCCTAACCACACATAAAAAAGCAGCCTCTCAAATGAGAAGCTGCTCCATCACTTTACAACCATTTCACTGCATTCCGCATAATGCACACTATTTTCCGTTCGTCATTCGAATGCCTGCGCCTTCCGCCACAGCCTAATGCCCGGGCGTCTGAACTATTCCCTCCGCGGAGGCATCCATTTTCTGGCGCCCCATAAAAAAGGAGGCCAGCAAAGCTAACGCAGCAGGAATAACCGCCCAAGCGAAGGTGTTCGCAATGGAAGAGGAAAGTCCCTCTGTAATTTTGCTCAAAATTTCCGGTGGAATGAGTGCTCTAGTCTCAGGCGACAGCAGGGAATGCGGATCTTTAAAATCCATAACCCCAGCAGCCCCCTCAGAAGCAGCTCCTCCTCCATTTGCTGTGAGCAACTTAGTTAGACTGCCCGAGAAATAATGGCTTTGAATAATGCCAAATGTGGTAATTCCAATGGTCATGCCAAGCGAACGAATAAAATTCAGTGTTGCGCTGGCGGAGCCGCGTTGCTGCGCAGTCAGACCATGAATAGCTGCTGTGCTTAACACAGAGAAGGAAGCGCCGATGCCTAATCCGATTAAAATCATGTACAAGGTAACCAAGAGACGGGACGCTTCCGGAGTAAGCGTTGCAACCAGTCCTGTGCCGATCACCAAAAGTACAAACGTAGGTATCAGCAGATTGCGGTAACTGGTTTTTGCCATCAGGAATCCTCCTGTTGTGGCGGTAATTACTGAGCCGACCATCATCGGCAGCAGGACAAGTCCTGAATTGGTAGCCGAACCCCCCAATACACCTTGGATAAAGATCGGGATATATACGGAGGCCACAATAAATGCAGCACCGCTAAACAGCGCACACAAAATGCTGACGGCGTACAGTCTTTTTTTGAATAAAGCAAAGGAAATGATCGGCTCTTTCGCTCTCGTCTCTACAAAAAGGAACACTGCCGCCAATATAGCAAAAGCTGCAAATAAGCCGAGGATCATCGATGAGCTCCAAGCGTACTCTTTTCCACCCAGCTCCAGCGCAAACATTAAGCAGATGACAGAGCCCAGCAGTGTGCCCGCACCCAGCCAATCAATAGGTTGTTTGGAATGCTCATGTGACTCTTTATAAAAGAATACGACCATCACAAAAGCCAACAGTCCAAGCGGTAAGTTAATATAAAATATCCACTGCCAAGCAATATGATCGGTGATATACGCGCCTAGCAATGGACCAAAAATACTCGATAATCCAAATACCGCACCAAATGCACCGCCCAGCTTACCCCGTGTCTCCAGCGGTACGGCGTCGAACATTATGGCAAAAGCAATCGGCACTAGCGCGCCGCCTCCAATTCCCTGAATCGCCCGATAAGCAGCCAGCTGAGTAATCGTATCTGCCGTCCCGCAAAGCGCTGAACCCGCCATAAATACAATAATCCCAAAAACAAAAAACTTTTTACGCCCATACATATCAGACAGCTTGCCAAAGATAGGCATCCCCGCCATCTCAGCTACGAGATAAGCTGATGTTACCCAGACAAATTTATCCATACCGCCTAGTTCCCCAACAATATTGCCCATTGCTGTAGCAACGATGGTGCTGTCCATGGAGGCCATCAGTATTCCTAACAGCAGACCTGCGATAACAATGCCCAGATTGGGCGCTTTGGCAGCACTCATTTATTCCACTCCCCATTGTCAAAAGATCTATAACTATGTGTTACAACTTCACTTGATGCCTCACTATTGCATTCTTGTGAATCTCCAAAGCACTACGGTATTCCACAGTATCGATCTCACAGTCCACACCGATGATTACCCGATCTCCTCTGACAATATTTGCTTTTGTATTGTTCAGCTCTATCGTATCGCCTTCAATGAGCCCAGCCTCAAAAAGCACTTTAGGATTCTGCTTCATCAAATGCAGGAATTTTCCGGTCTTGCTTTTTTTAATCGTTAAAGCACTGCCTCCAACCTCTTTCGCTCTACTTAGACCATATAAATTGATCTCCAGCTGCTCCGCACTTAGCAGTCCTGCCACATTGAGAGCGCCCGAAATACGCAGATGTTCACCTTCACAATCACCATTAACCTCCAAATTACCGTTAAGATGAATATCGTCGATTTTTACGGAGGCTGCTTTAATTTCTCCCTGACCCCGCAAGGCATCCCCTTCAAGATTACCCATAAGTGTCATCTCACCGGTTATTTTCATTTTGGTCATTATCAGGTTTCCATCTACCCTGGCATTTCCAGTCAGGCTCAGCTTCTCACAATCTACATCCCCTTCAAAATGACCTTCCCCAGTAACCTTAATATCCCGAAAAAAGCCTCCCGCTGAGGTCGTTGTGCCCATTATTTTCAAATTACTCCGAATTGTTTCTTCAGTCACCGATCTTCTCCACCTTTCCAACCTTTGCTTCAGGATGTACTGTAATCTGATCACGATACTCTATCCGTTCGACAGTGCAGCCTGGACCTACAATCACAATATTGCCCCTGATAACATCAGCCGTTGTATATTCCAAATCAATAAAATCTCCTTCAATAGTCCGAGCCCGCAGCTCCGATCTTAATTTAGGGATGATTCCACTTAACATTTTGCTCCAGACTCCACTGTTCGTTTGCCGGATCACTAGACTCTCCACACCAATTTCATGTGCCTTTCCCTGCCCTTGCAGTTTGAAGTCTACATGTCCTGCACTAAGTAAACCTCCGACACTAAAGCTTCCTTCCCCCGCAAAATCCTCAAGCTCACAATCACCCTTGATATTCAGCATTCCATGAAGAGTGCAGCTTTCTCCCCGAATGCTCTCCCCGACAGAAATCATTCCGTCCACCTTTAGGGAGTTAAAACGTAAATGGCCCAGCACTTTCATTGTCCCATTGCATTCCGCTTCTTCCGCCGAGAGATCATTCTTCAAATTCATATGCCCGTTTCCTTTAAAAATTCGCGTCACGATGGGTCCCGTTACTTTGCCTACACCATCGATTCGCACGCTGTTATAAGTACCTCCGGCCCCCCCGCTGACTCCGTTTATAATCAGATTCGGCAGCTCTCGTTTGTCCATTACACTAACCCCCTATTCAACAAGCTTAAAAGCAAGCTTACCTTTCAATTGTTCTATTACATCTGCACTGAGTATTTTACTGACCAGCTTTACCCCTTCATCGAACCATAACTCCGCTGGTGCCTGCGCCAGAATAAAGGATGACACCCCCATTTTGCGGATAAAAAATAACTCCCAGCTGCCACTCTCAAGATTGGAGGCTTTATCCATTAAGGTTCGAAACAGCAGCTCTGCTTCCTCCATACTCATCTCCCCTGCACTAAGCAGGCGGTCTACAGCCAATAAATAAGTGAGCTGATCGAAGCTATACCCATTCTTGACACCGAGCCTCTCTCCAAATTTCCCCAGCGTCATCGACGAAACAATGTTACGTTCTATAAGTTCCGCAGCAGATATACTTACTCTGTCAAAAGAAGCCTTATCTGATAGCTTATCAGCCATTTCATCCAAAGAAAGTCCATCTTTCATATTCATAATATTATCGATACGGGACAAGATCATGTCTTTTGGAAAAAAAGTCTCCTGTCCAGTAAACGTAGATTTACGGATAAACCATTCCTCTGGAATCAACTGTTTCCGCTTCCAGCGGTACAATTGCCCATAGGATATACCGGTTAAATCCAATAGCTGCTTCTTTGAGATCAAATCCTCTTCCATGTTTATCACTCCTTGAAGCCATCGTAACATAACACTGTTACGTTGTAAAACCAATAAATTAAACTCACCTCATACCTACCTACGCTAGTAACCATCGTGTCCTAACGTTTCCCCCCAAAGATTTTAAAGCATACCTTAAGAGCAGACCTCCGTCTTGAGAAGGATTTAACGGTCATTCACTATTTTTCCCACCCAAAAAAAAGACTGCCCCCGCCGCTATAAATGGCAGCATGGAACAGCCTTCTCTTGGAATGATTTTTACGATCTGCTAATTTTACTGAACAAAAGTATAGTGTGCTGAATCATATTGCGGGCCGGATTTTTCGTAAGTGAACCAGTACTCAATACTGCTGCCAGCGCTTAATCCACTCACCGTCTGCTTCCATGTTCCTGAGTTATTAGTCATCCTGTAATTAAGCTGGGAACCCCCGTTAATCTTGTAATGCACATCTACATAAAGGGCACTGGTTACAGGTGTGATATAGATACTCGCCTCTGTAGCAGAAAGTCTCGTTACCCCTGCTGTAAAGTCAGCCGTCACATGATCACCGCCTCCACTGCCTCCAGTGGGATTAGTAGTAACTGTTGCGGTATTACTAGCGGAGGATAAATTACCTGCTGCATCCGTAGCTTTTACGGTAAACGTATAGGCTGTGTTTGGAGTAAGTCCACTAACAGTAGCTGTAGTTCCCCCCACAGTGGACACCTGCTGTGTTCCGCGATAAACAATATAACCTGTAACGCCAACATTATCGGTAGAAGCGGACCAGCTTAAGCTAACTCCTGTATCCGTCTTACTGGTTACCGTTAGATTAGCGGGAGATGTTGGCGCGGTTGTATCCCCAGTATTACCACCACCCGTCAAATATTGACCTGTGAATGGATTAAACCGGTGCAGGGACATTATTAACCAGCCTGTGCTGGAAACACAGTTTTGCTGCGCCATCACCCAATAACTGTTGCTGGACCCTTTCAGCGAGTAGGGAATACCCCCAAGCGAAGCACCGCTTGTGCCTTGTTTTTTAATAATCTCTGTATTAATAGCGTCTGCCTTTGAGGCATTGCCTTGCAGATAATAAGCGAGCGACATGAATGCGCTTCCTTCAAACCATACGTCTGCACCCGTATTGCCAATTTGATTTCCGTTATCGTCATACGCTGGTAATACTTCGTCTGTCCAGTCAAAATCATATCCGGTTAGCGTATTCCCAGCATCATTGTAAGTAAGCGTCTGCTTGTAACGCGGATTCGCAAGTGTTCCCGGGGTACCGGAGGCATTTTCCACATAGGTTAAGCTTGCGCCATAGTTATGGGTTCCGGATACGCCTAAAGCTAACACTCCCCAAGGATTCACGTCTAAAGGTATTTTGGGGTCGATCAGATTCGTATCGTTTTTCCAGCCCCCCTTGAAACGTTTGACTGTATCATCCCACACATAATTATCCAGGAAGGTTTTGACTCCAGAAGCCGCACTGTTATAAGTGGCTGCCTTTGAGGAATCCACCGAGGCATAATACTGCAATACCCGGTAAATATCGATATTGTGCTCGGTTGAGCTCCAAGGCTCATCGGAATTGCTCCAACCACTCCATCCTCCTGCAATACTGCCATTAGCCTTTTTATACTGTAAACTCCAATCTAGTGCTTTGAGCGCCATTGGACGATACCGTGAATCATTATATTGCTTCTCATAAGCCATAGCAGCCATTGCCATCCATACAACGGGTCCCACATGTTTACGGATTTCTTCTCCGAAGCCGTTGTTATACCAATAAGAATTCAGCCAGAAGCCTGATGGATCTTGAATGTCCCGCATTTTGTTCAAAACCTGCTCTGCCCGCGTCCGTTCTCCCTTTACAATAAAGGCGATAGCTGCAACCGCTTGATCATACGTGTATACAATCTGTTTGGGGTTGTTTGGTCCCCAGAAATCTTCAAAGCTATCTACCAGTCCCTCAAAAGCATACCCCGCTGTTGCATCCTGCTGGGCCTTCAGCCAGATTAAAGCACGATTTGAAGCGTCACTTGCAGCATCTGCATCAGCTTTTCCACCAAATGGTAGAGCTACCCCAAGCACCAGCAAACTTGTCATTAAGATCGAAAACAGCTTCCTCATCTTCATAACTTTCCTCCTCTAAATCATGATGAACTAGGCAATGAGAGTTCTTTGAAGCATAAAAACTAAAGCGTTTTCAAACAGCAACAACAGGGACTTTTGAATATTTTACCATGGTAATTGTCCTCATTTTCAGGCTTAGAAACCCGTTCGTCAACGATTTTGTGTAAATTTTTAACTAAATGAGGCGAAACAACCAAAATTGCCATTTGAGAAATCATACGAAAGACCAACATCATTTTTATGAATTCATATTTATGAAGGCAAAACAAAAAGAGCAGACAGCTCCTTTATAAGGATTCTATCTGCTCTTTACTATTTATCTCTATACTATTCTGCTTTATCTTCGCCAGCAGTTTCAGCTGCAGCGGGTTCAGCAGTATCTTCTTCTGTTGGTTCTTGCGCTGCTGGAGGAGAAATACGGACAATCAATGTATCCTCAGGCGTCAATACTTCCCAGCCTTCATGCTTCGGCAAATCAGATACCAGCAATTGATCACCAATATCTAGTCCACTGATATCCACTTCAAAGGATGCAGCTATTTTATCTGGAAGTGTGCGAATATCCAGCTCGTGCAATTCAATTTGTTGCACGCCGCCGCTCTTCACACCTACTGGTTCACCTGTAAAGTGGAACGCTACTTTGGTATCCAATTTGGCCTTCATATCAATCTGCTGAAAATCAATGTGCAGCAGTTGTTTGGATATTGGCTGACGTTGGATTTCTTGAATAACCACGTTCTTTTTGCCCGAGTCTGGCAATTCCAAAGTAAGAACAGCCCGTGGGTTGCTGGCTAAAATACCTGAAATTGTCTTAGCATCCGCTGTAAAGGACTGGCTATCTGAACCTGCACCGTACACGACTACCGGTACAAAGCCTTTTCTGCGCTGTGAAGAAGTCGAGCCGGATCTTTCTGTCAAACGTACTGTTGTATTCACGATGATTCCTCCTAAGTAGGGATTTTATACTAGACCGATTAGATATGTACGCCTAACCTAACCACTCTCTAATTACCCCATTGACCTGGCTTTGAAACCTCTCAAGACTTTTTGAGCCCAGGCAAAAATAAGGTCAAATTGTATTATTATACAATTCAACATTAATTATTCATGTCTTAGGAAAAAATCATTGCTATATTTGTGACAACTATTAAACTAAATGACAAGCTACAAAATGGTTACTGCCAACATCACGAAATACCGGGATTTCAGATCTGCAAACCTCTTGAGCAAAGGGACAACGGGTATGGAATTTACAGCCAGAAGGCGGGTTTACCGGACTCGGAATATCTCCCTTAAGTACAATTCTTTCCCTTTTCAGCTTTGGAATAGGAATCGGAACAGCCGACAGCAGCGCTTTGGTATACGGGTGGAGCGGATTCTTAAACAGTTCATCTCTTGAAGCCGTCTCCATCATAGAGCCTAGGTACATAACACCGATTCTTGAACACAAATGCTCCACAACACTCAAGTCATGGGAGATAAACAAATACGTTAACCCTCGACTCTGCTGGAGCTTACTGAATAAATTAATAATCTGTGCTTGGATGGAAACATCCAGTGCTGAAACTGGTTCGTCTGCAATGATCAGCTCAGGATTCAAAACAAGCGCACGGGCGATCCCGATCCGCTGCCGCTGCCCCCCGGAGAATTCATGTGGAAAGCGATCAATATGATAAGAAGATAAACCGCAAGCCGCTAGAGCTTCAAGCACCAGATCTCGCACCTCGGACTTTGAGCATAAACCATGATCCAGTAAAGCTTCACCAATCGCATCACCTATACGAACCCGTGGGTTAAGAGAGCTATAAGGATCTTGGAAGATCAACTGCATTTGGGGCCTAATATTGCGCAATTCAGCGGGCGACAGGGAGTGAATGTCTGTCCCTTTGAATTTGATCTCACCTGCCGTTTTATCCGTTAGCCGTAAAATCGTCCGTCCGACTGTACTTTTGCCGCTCCCAGATTCCCCTACAAGCCCAAACGTTTCCCCAGGTTGAAGTGTGATGCTAATATCGTCAACAGCCTTTACATGCCCAACGGTTCGGTTAAGCAGCCCCTTAGTAACAGGAAAATATTTCTTCAAATGATTGACCTCAAGCAGTGCCTCAGGCATGAACAACCGCCTCCTCATACAACCAGCAAGCTACCTTTTGTCTGCTGGCCACCTCTTTAAGCCGGGGCTGCTGGCTGACACATACAGGCATGCAATGCTCACAGCGGTCATGAAAATAACAAGAAGGCACCAGTTCAAGCGGATTTGGCACTTGACCTGGTATGGAATACAGCTCATCCTGTCGCTGATTGATTACCGGCTTCGATTTGAGCAGCCCTTTTGTATAGGGATGTTTGGGGTTGTTGAACAATTCAACCACCTCCCCCTCCTCTACAATCTTTCCGGAATACATAACAATCACATAATCGGCCATCTCTGCCACTACGCCAAGATCATGGGTGATTAGTAGAATGGACATGCCCGAGCTATCTTTAATTTCACGCAGCATATCCAGAATTTGCGCTTGAATCGTTACATCCAGCGCCGTAGTCGGTTCATCAGCAATCAATAGCTTTGGACTGCAGGCAATGGCAATAGCAATCATAATCCGCTGCAGCATACCTCCACTTAATTCATGCGGGTAACTATCAGCAATTTGCTCTGGTCGTGATATGCCTACCTGCTTAATCAGTTCAATCGCCCGGATACGCGCCTGTTTCTTGTTCATCTTCAGATGTACAATCAGCGGTTCCATGATTTGCTCACCGATCTTGATTACAGGATTAAGGGAGGACATGGGCTCTTGGAAGATCATCGCGATTTCATTCCCGCGGATGGTCCGCAGTGTGTTTTTATCCATTTTCAACAAATCTTCACCCTGAAAATCAATTTTCCCTTGGGCTACCTTGCCCCCGGGTTCCTCAACAAGCCCCATGATGGACATCGCGGTCACGCTTTTTCCGCAGCCCGATTCTCCAACGATACATACCGTCTCTCCCTCGCGAACCCGGAAGCTTACATCATCAACGGCTTTCACTTTTCCTTCTTCCGTGAAGAAGTATGTACTTAGACCGTCTATATTCATTAAATCACTCATCTGAGGGTCACCTACCTCTTCTGTTTAGGATCAAGCACGTCCCGGAGTCCGTCACCAAAGATATTGATGGCGATCACTGTCGCAAAGATCGATAATCCTGGTGGAATCCACAGCCATGGCCGATCCTGAAAGTCGATCATATTATTCGCAGCATCAATCATATTGCCCCAGGTTGGAGTTGGCGGCATAACACCTAGCCCAAAAAAGCTAAGAACCGATTCACTCAAGATAGCACCACCGATGTTAAGGGTAGCCATAACGATCAGCAAAGGAACGATATTCGGCAGCAAATGATTAAATAATTTACGCCGATCACGGAGGCCTAATACTACCGCCGCCTGCATAAACTCACGTTCTCGCAGACTAAGCATTTGACCCCGTACCATACGTGCCATACCCGGCCAGCTCACAATACTAAGCATCAGCATAACAATATACATCCGATAATCCGTTGGAATCTTCCACTCCGATAGCAATGCACCAAAAATAAAGAGCAGCGGCAGACTCGGGACCGTCAATAAAAGATCCGCAATCCGCATAATGATTTGATCGGCAATACCGCGGTAATACCCAGCAATAGCCCCCAAAAGCGCACCGATAAACACCGAAAGAACCATTGACGCTAGTCCCACGGTCAGTGAAATGCGTCCCGCCTGCATTACCCGGGTCAGAATATCTCTGCCCAATGCATCAGTGCCCAGCCAATGCTTCATATTGGGTGCCTTGTTCATCATAGCCATATTAATTTTGTTATCCGTATAGGGTGAGAACAGCGGACCAATAAAACAAAGCGCAAACATAAAGATCACCACCACAAATCCGGATACCGCCAGCTTGTTCTTCAGCAACCTCCGCATGGATTGCCGGAATAAAGAGGATTTTCCTTTGGTGGTCTGCGGCTTCGCGATCCCAGCTACATTACTTTGAACTGCCACGTCAGCTTCCTCCTCTCTATAGCCGAACTCTAGGATCGGCAATCCGGTACAAAACATCCGAAAGCAACGTTCCTATGACGGTAAGTATGGCAATAAACATCGTAAAGCCCATCAGCAAAGGATAATCCCTTAGTCCGAAGGACTGCATATACAGTTGGCCAATCCCAGGCCAATTGAATATTTTCTCAATAATAAGGGATCCGCCAAATAGTGCTGGAAGCTCAAAACCAACCAGTGTAATTGCGGGCAGCAAGGCATTACGTAAGGCGTGTGTAAAGAGCACCTTGCGTTCTTTTAGACCTTTGGCGCGTGCCGTACGGATATAATCCTGTTTTAAGACATCGATCATATTGCTGCGGAAATAACGGGTGAGCGAACCTAATCCCAGAAGGGTCATAACCACAACCGGAAGGGTCATGTGCGTTACGATCTCCTTAAAGTAAGCCAAACCCGTAGCATTACTACCCGTGGTGATTATTCCACCTGGAGGCAGCCACTTGAGATCGACGGCCAGGATTTTGATCAGGAATAAGCCTATAAAAAATGACGGCAGCGACATTGCTGCGAATATAGCGATCATCACGAGTGTATCGAACCAGGAATATTGCTTATAGGCAGAGATGACGCCAATAATGACCGCAATCACCCACGTCAGAAACGTAGATACGGCAGCCAGCAAAAAGGAATTCCAAATATAATCATTAAAAAGCTGCAGCACAGGCTTTTGTTGGGCTAAGGAATACCCGAAATCACCATGCAGCGCATTCTTCATCCAGATCCCATACCGTTCAAGCACAGGCTTGTTTAAGCCGTAGATTTCACGCAGCTCAGCTTTGCGTTCGGCGGTCAATTTAATATTTCCGGTTATGAAGTCACCGGGAGTTGAAGCATACAAACAGAAGATCAATAATGATGCCGCAAATAAAATGATGACCATGTACAACAGTCTTTTCGATAAATAAGCGCTCATGACAGACTCCTTATGATTCGTCCCCTGCCCTTGAATCCAGTCAGGGCAGGGGACACTGGTTTATTTATTTCAGGCTCCAAGTTGGCAGACTGCCAGCAAGACCGATGAACGGGCTGACCGAGAGATTCTCAATACGTCCGTTATAGGCGTATACTGTCTTTTTATAACTTGTGAAAATAATAGGCAGTTCATCATTGAAAAGCTGATACAGCTCTTTATATACCGCTTTGCGTGCCTCGATATCAGTAGTGGCCAAGGCTTTGTTGTACAGCTCCAGGAATTTCGGATTGTCATAATCCGTGATTTCTCCATCGAAGAATTGCATGAACCCATCAGACGGATCAGTCAACATGCTAGTGGAGAAGGATACGAGATCGTAGTCCCCACCTTCTACTTTCGATACCAGTGAGTTAAAGTCTGCAAAAACCTCAGGCTGGAATTCGATACCCAGCGCTTCAAAATTCTCTTTAGCTACAGCGATGAAAATATCTGTGTTTTTACTCTTCGAACCGAGGTAATGGATGGACAGCGGTTTGCCATCTTTTTCACGGATACCCCCCGCGCCTACCGTCCAGCCAGCTTCATCGAGTAATTGTTTTGCTTTTTCCGGATCATATTTGTATGGATTAATGCCTTCCTCAGTGTAAGACCAGGAAATCGGCGATGCCGGGATGTTGGCAATAGAACCTGCACCTTGTGCTGCATCCACATAAATACTCTGACGATCCAAACCGTACACAATAGCTTGACGTACAAGCTTATCCTTGAGCTGCTCATGCTTCAGGTTAACTTGCAGGTAACCATAGGTGCTTGGAGTGTAAGGAATAATATTCACAAAACCGAGCGCTTTCAGCTTCTCGATATTCTCGTCTGTCGCACTAAAGGAAGCGTAGTCCACTTCACCAGTTTCTACGAACTGCCATACGTCGCCTTCCGTAGTTTTGTAGATGAAATGCTCCGTCTTTGGTTTACCCTTGAAATAATTCTCATTCGCTACAAAACGCACTTCCTGACCGGGAATAAATTTCTCCAGCTTGTAAGGTCCATCGCCAAGTGGTTTCTCATGCAGCTTTTTAATGTATTCAAGATTTCCAATTTTATAGTCCTTGCCATAGTAAGCTTTCGACAGTACATTCGAGCCGAGCTGTACCAGAGCCGTTGCGTTTGGTTGCTCAAGGGTTGCTGAGATCGTCTGTGGATCAATTACTTTAATGCCCTCAACTGTAGGGGATGTACCTTCCTTATAGGCTTTGCCGCCTTTAACATTTAGCGATGGAAGCTGGGAGCTGCCGTCATACGATTTGTCGTATTGGATCGTCCATGTAAATGCCACATCATCCGCTGTTAACGGTGAACCGTCGCTGAATTTCAAATCTTTTCTCAAGTGGAACGTGTATGTAAGCTGATCATCCGAAACATCCCAGCTCTCCGCAAGCTCCGGCGTTGGCACGCCTTTGTCATCAACAGTTACGAGAGAAGCGTATAGCAGTGAAGAGACATTGCCATCATAACCACTTTGTTGAAAATAAGGAGTGAACGCTCCGCTTGGGTCCGTAAGCCCGACGATAATGGTATCTGTACGTTTCTGGGCCACCGCTGGAAGTTTGGATAAATCCGTGGCAGTAAAAGGTTCGCTTAGAGCACCCGCAGGAACAATCTCTGGTGCAGTGGTTGCTTCCACATTGGTTGAATTGGAGCCTGCAGCCGCATTGTTTGCGGATGAGGATTCATTATTACTGTTGTTAGCGCAAGCAGAAAGTAACAGTGAACCCGTAAGCAGTAATGAAGTGATTACAATCGCATTTTTTCTCATGTACCTATCTCCCTTTTCTCTCTGAATAGAATAATAACTATAATTCCTACCCGTTAAGTATGAATAACATCTGATGTTCATTATAGAAAGGTTTTCTAGTTCTGTAAAGAGAGAACTTCAAAAAAATTCTCCATAAACAGAATTAGGTGATAATTAAAACAAATAAAAAAAGCCAAAACCCTCTCTGTATAAGAGAAGCCCTGGCTTTCAGGCGGTTACATTTTTTTCGAAATCATTATTTCAAATACTCGAATAGCTGCTCATTCATCCGATGAATGCCTTCAAGACGCAGACTGTATCCGGTGACATTCTCCCCTTCAATATAGGCATGAAGCAAACCTGCACAACGAAGATTAAAAATATGATCATGCACAATCCCCTTCGAGATCCCCGCATGCTTAACAATTTCGGTAAACGTCTTACGGCCACCACTAAGGGCTTGGAGGATTTTTAGCCGGCTTTTTTCACTCAGACTACGGATCGCTCTGTACATAAAAGGGGAGATTTCCTCATTCTCCATCGATATCCACGCCGCATAATGACAAATCGTTAATTCGCCATAGCAATAGATAATATTAGCAGGCTGAAAATGATACTGTGGAATCAGTACGAGCTTCTTGAGCCCATCCGTAGGCATGAAGTAAAATCCGTTGGTCGTCTTGTTCACGAAATCCGCAGTGTCCAGTTCATTAAGCTCCGTGTTCTTCGAATCCGCATGCTGCTGTAGTTTGCTCAAAATCGCAGGATTGCATTGGCTAAAGTACTGGCGGTTCCACTCGGAGAGTAAAAATACTACGCGGTTACGGTAATCCTCCATATGGCTTGGAAATACCTTTACATACTTTGATAAGGTCTCATATAACTCACCAACCGATAACCCTTCAATCCAGTTCAACACCCTGTCTACATCATCTTTAAATGGACAACAGTAAATGAGCAGATTCAACATTTTCCACTCATTGTTTAGTTCGGTTTCTTTCAGACGGGATAACAGCTCTTCACTGAGCGTGCTTTCAATTTCGTTAGCCCACGCTACCCCTAAATCAATCTTCTTATAGGATTTTTTGCAGAGATAAGTATGTAAGCTGTTCAACAACTCATAAATCGATCCAAATTCAACCTCAACCTTGTATTCCACAATGATTCCTCCTGCTAGCGGTTCTTTTCAGTAGTGAGATATTCTCTTAATCTTATTGTATTATCCTGAGAATACGCAAGCTACTCTATAAACGGGAGTGCATAAAAATTCATTAGCTGCTATTTCAGCACCGAATTTTCTGCATTGCACACTGGTTTAGCTGTCATTTCCGCGAGCGTGGGCACTATCGGACACAGTTGACCTTGTGCTAATAGCGTATGCTCGATCCGCAGGCTTCAGCGGAAGATCAAGACTCTACGCTATAGGACACAGTGGACCTTGTGCTAATAGCGTATGCTCGATCCGCAGGCTTCAGCGGAAGATCAGGACTCTACGCTAACGGACACAGTGGACCTTGTGCTAATAGCGTATGCTCGATCCGCAGGCTTCAGCGGAAGATCAGGACTCTACGCTATCGGACACAGTGGACCTTATTCGCTGTATTATCCCCTTTTTTGTGTGCTATCGGACTCCATAGGCGCTATTGACACTATAAATGCCTATTTCGTGCCTATTCCAAAGGAATAGCTGCACTGAGGTCCGAAACTTTACTCAAACGGCTAAATATGTGCAAATAGCGTCTGCGGGGTCCGAGAGGTTCTGCGGAAGTTTAGGATTTTGTTGCCAAGCGGTGACGGTCAGTCGCTGTAAACTTAAACTCATTGTCGCTCAGATTCCATCGGTCAGTTGACCTTGTGCAAATAACGTCTTTTGGGTCCGTAAGCTCCTGCGGGAGATTAGGATCCTGTTCCATCGGACACAGTTGACCTTATTCGCAGTATTATCCTCTTTTTTGCGTGCTATCGGACTCCATAGGCGCTATGGGCATTAGAAATGCCTATTTCGCGCCTATTCCAAAGGAATAGCTGCACTGGGGTCCGAAACTTTGCTCAAACGGCTAAAAAAGTGTAAATAGCGTCTGCTGGGTCCGAAAGCATCAGTGGGAACTAATACTCTGGTTAGTAAGCTTCTGCTGAGGATTAGGATCTTACGCTATCGGACACAGTTAACCTTATGTGCAGTATTATCCTCTTTTTTGCGTGCGATTGGACTCCATAGGTTCTATTGACACTATAAATGCCTATTTCGTGCCTATTCCAAAGGAATAGCTGCACTGGGGTCCGAAACTTTGCTCAAACGGCTAAATATATGCAAATAGCGTCAATTGGGTCCGTAAGCATCAGTGGGGGATTAGGGTCCTACGCTATCGGACACCTATCGGAATCAGTTGACCTTATTCGCAGTATTATCCTCTTTTCAGCATGCTATCGGACTCCATAGGCGCTATGGACACTATAAAGGCCTATTTCGTGCCTATTCCAAAGGAATAGCTGCACTGAGGTCCGAAAATTTACTCAAAAGGCTAATAATGTGCAAATAGCGCCAGCTGGGTCCGAGAGGTTCTGCGGAGGTTTAGGACAACCGAGAGTTCGAGGTTCGGGGTTCAGCGTTCTGAGGTCCCATGGTTCCGGGGTTCCGGAGTTCCAACATTCCACCGTTCCCAGCTTACCAAAACAAAAACTTGAGGTTAGTTAACTCTCACTTGCTCATATTCTGCTCTATAGCCAAGTTGCCCACATGAACAAAAATGCAGCCCTGCGATCCACAGCTAACAAGGAAAGCAACATTCAGCCCGAAGAACAATCAATCTGGTTCGCTCCTCGCTTTTTGCAATTCATGGTAGTAAAATATAGGCAATAACTAATTAGGAGTGAAGCCATAAGATGCAAATTCAAAATGAAAACGGACGTTTTTTTGTTGCTAATGACGGTAAGGACCTTGCCGAAATCACATACAGTTTGGATAAAGAAGCCGGGGAATTGGTCATCGATCACACCCGTGTCTCCGAAGAACTGCGCGGTCAAGGTACCGGACAAGAGCTTGTACGTGCTGTTGTGGACAAGGCTCGGAATGAGAATTTAAAAATTGTACCCGTGTGCTCCTATGCTGCGCATCAATTCGAGAAGCACCCGGAGTACAAAGACGTGCTGAGCGGGAATACTGGCGGGAGAGCTTAAACCTGCTCCCGTTTCCGCGAAGCTTTTTTAGTAACTATGCGAACTTATAATAGTTCAAATACACTTTAGGGGGAAACGGGTTTGACGACTGCCGACACTTTTAAGAATATTGAGGAATTACAACAACGCTGTGAGCAATATGAAGGAATCTCATTAAAACTGAATTGGGATATGCTCCGCCAGCCATCAAGTACAGGTGATACGGAATGGCTCGTGACTTATGAGGACGAATTACTGGTCGGTTTCTTAGGACTCTATGGTTTTGGAAGCGATATGGAGGTCTGCGGCATGGTTCGGCCAGGCTACCGTCGACGCGGAATCTTCACCTCTCTGTGGAACCGAGCACAAACCATAATCAAGCGCAATAACGTCTCTACTCTTCTTCTGAATGCACCCGCCGCTTCTTCATCCGGAACTGCTTTCCTGCAAACCTTACCTCTACAGTTCAATCACGCTGAATATCAAATGAAATGGGATGGCAATTCCATGGTTTCTTCTGATGTTAGCTCAGCAACAGGGACTGTGGTCTTACGGCCAGCTCGTGAAGAAGAGGCACACATTCTGGTTGAACTGGATTGTGGAGGTTTTGATATGAAGACAGAAGATGCTACCGAGCAGTATGAGTTGCACAAACAGGAAGGTATGCAAGAGAATATTATGATCGAGATGGACGGCAGGCCTGTTGGAAAAATGCGAGTGTGGACTGAAGATAATGAATCCTGGATCTATGGATTTACTGTCGACAAAAGGCTACGCGGGCTTGGCATTGGCCGCAGCGCCCTTCTTCAGACCATCGAACGAGAGCGCCAAAATTATAATGGTGTAAATCTGGAGGTCGCACTGGATAATCCCAATGCACTTAAGCTGTATGAGAGCTGCGGCTTTGTCATTCAGAATAAACAGGATTATTACCGATATATCGGCTAATCCCCAGACCTACTCTTGAGATTTTAATAAAGCAGTCACAATAAGACCTCCTTACTTGCTGGTGTTCTAACCTGCAGATAAGGAGGTCTATATTTATTATAGTAAATAATTCGCTTCGCCTCTCTCATTTCTACGATCGCTGCAGCTTAAGGAACCGTCAGCTAACACTTCCCGCTCAAGAAATACGGATAACAAACGCACATAATCCAGTGACTCCATAAGCGAGATTGCCTCTCCATCAAAGCAGTATTTACGTCCATCCAGCAGCGAGAAAACTTCCACGGTCTCCGCTGGCTCACCATAAGCATGATGGCAAAAAACATTGGCCATATGCATAAATCCAGTGATGATATCCTCATTGCCATTAACCATAAACTTCTGAATGTTCACGCTTCGGCCACTTTTTGAAGAGTTCCAAGCCAGCTGCGTAATCATCGATAACTCCAAATTCAGCGCTGGAACTGGGACATGCCACTGTTCATATAACATCACTGGAATCTCCTGTAGATGATTGCTTGTAACGATACGCATAAGCTCATCAGCTACACTCGTTTTGATATCCCAATATTGCAAAAGGGAGGGAAAAGCATCTCCCCTAGGAGGCCACCGGCGCTCTAACAGAAATTGTATAGGTGTCTCTCTTCGCACTTCCGGCAACAGACTATAGAAGTCATTTAGCGTATGCCCCACAGCATATTGAACCTGCTGGCGCCAACGTGGGAGCCCCGTCGCTGGAGCTCCGCTAGCTAAATTCTCAGTCCCGCCCAGCATAATATGCTCCATGCGATAATCGTGCAGCCGTTTATATGGAGGGGTATGTACATCCCTTGGTTTGTTAAACCAACTTCCCACTGGCCCACCCATCTTAGGTTACCGCCATACAGGCTTCGATAAATTGACGGCCGAATTGACGGCAGGCTTCTTTTTCGGCAGCATTAGGGCCATACTCTATCTTTAGGCTATCTTGCAAAATGACTGCTCCACGCTCCTTGAGCTTCTCCTCAATAACATCCACTGCCCCACAATAAATGGCGTAGCCTGTATCTCCACTACCAAAAACTGCTGACTTCATAGCAGTCAAATCAAGTTCATCCATCTCCTCATAGAAATCAAGAGCTTCATCCGGCAACTCTCCGTCTCCCCAAGTATATGCCCCTAGCAGAACGCCTTCATATGATTTTATCTCAATCGCATTACATTCAGTGACCGACTTCAAAACAGCCTCACCGCCTGCTTGGCGTATTCCTTCTACAATCAATTCAGCCATTTCCTCAGTGTTCCCAGTTAAACTAGCATATGCCACAAGCACTTTAGCCATAAACTCCTGTTCCTCCCCTACTAACACCTTAAATTTAAATCATATACGCTTCACCTCATTCTATTTGATAATGATTATCATTGTCAATAAATAAAGTTAAAAAAACGCAAACTCTCCGTTATTACACACGGTTGAGGTTTGCGCTCCGTCTCATTTTTCTTAAAAAGAAGCTTAATAAGCACCTTCCAGCAAGGTTATGTGATTTCCATCAGGATCACGAAAATTCATTTCTTTACCGCCATATTCCATCGTAACAGGTGGCTGACAATCCAGGCCCTTAGCTTTCAACTGCTCGTATGTCTCATCCAGATTATCACAGCCGAATACTAAATTAACAAAACCTGTCGTAAGATTTTCCCACTTTGCAGCATCCCAAATAATAATTCCCGGCTGTTTCTTGTCAAAGCCAAGCTTTGCCCCGTCGAAATTACCGTAACCTTCGAAAGGCATAGGAATTCCTAGTACCTCCGTATAAAATTTAGCTGACACCGCAGTATCTTTAGTGTAAATGTTAGTCCCTTCAAAAGACGAAATCATAACTTGTCCCCTCTCATTCTCATAATATGTCTCATTTCTTACTTAGGTTTAGTCTAACAAGGTTGACACGCTTTGTATTGCAAAATTACGACATTCTTCGGCCTGCATAGACCAAGGCTTCAAGTGGAGTTCGTCCTGCATATTTTTTGAAATTATTGATAAAATGGGACTGGTGACTGTAACCATACGCGAAAATAAGATCCTGCATATTCTTTGTCTGCTCAGGTAGATGACACATCTCCCGCCATACATTCTGAAACCGCACGAGATCTGCTGTTTTTTTGGGTGATATACCTATATATTCTTGAAAAAGCCGTTCAAGTTGTCGTCTGCTTAAATTAGAACTGGTCACCAAATCCTCAGCGGTCACAATCCCTTTTTGTTTAACCATTGTATAGACTGCGTTCATCATCCGATCGTTAGTCCGCCCTCTACGCTCAAGACGACGAAGCAGATAGGCTTCAGCGGCTGCAATCCTTTCGTCCATCGAGTTTACTTTCTCTAATAGATGACCAAGCTCTTTTTTAAATGTGCCAAAATATTGTTCTACATCGACATGTGCATTCAAGACATTCCGCAGATGATCATCTGCAAAAAAATGAACTGCCCAGAAATGAAATCGGACCCCAAAGGTTGAACTCCCCCCTGGCTTTCTGTCTGACGAGACTTCAAATGGAGTGTCATTGATGCCGGAGAAAAAAGTGTTTGTATTGCCTGATTCTCTATCCAAATCCCAAATAATATCCATACAGGTGTCCGGAATTATTGTCTCCGTCTCAGGTTGTTGTATAGACTCCACATCTACAGAACCCCAAAAACAGCGAATAAACGGCTGCAAGGCTTGGCTGGGCAGAAACTCACTAGTGTGGTTGGGTTTTGCAGTTAAAGGGAAATACAGCGGTGAGAGATTGAACATAGCTTTAGTTCTCCGATCGTAAATAGGGTAAGAACTCTACTATCTGATCATACACAATCAAGTCTTTCAGCACCAGTTGAATAGCCGCATAAGCATGGCAATATTATACACTTCATTAGCATTGGACAAAATAATTGGTGAAGCTGGCTGAGGCGTAATTTGTTTGTAGCAATCAGGTGAAATGTTGTACAATAAAGGCTAAATGAATTTTTTTGAAGGATGGATTAAATCATGTATATAGCGAGCGATTGGAAAGACTATGAAGTAATTGATACAGGCGGTGGAGAGAAGCTCGAACGCTGGGGCGATATTATCTTGCGTCGTCCTGATCCACAGATTATTTGGCCTCTAAATAATGAGACCGCTAAATGGCGTGATGTGCACGGACATTATCACCGTTCCTCCGCTGGTGGCGGACAATGGGAAATGAAAAAAACGATTCCGGACGATTGGAAGATTAGCTATGGTAAATTAAAATTCCACTTACGTCCTACAAACTTCAAGCATACAGGACTATTCCCTGAACAAGCAGCTAACTGGAGCTGGATGATGGACAAGATTGCAGCGGCTAACCGTCCAATCTCAGTGCTGAATCTTTTTGCTTACACAGGTGGAGCTACTGTGGCAGCGGCGAGTGCCGGTGCGTCTGTCGTTCACGTGGATGCAGCCAAAGGTATGGTGCAGTGGGCGAAAGAAAACGTTCAGCTGTCTGGTCTTGGAGAACGTCCAGTCCGCTTTATCACGGATGATGTATTCAAGTTCGTACAACGTGAACAACGCCGCGGCAGTAAATATGACGCAATTATTATGGACCCTCCTTCTTACGGAAGAGGACCTGGTGGAGAAATGTGGAAGCTTGAATCAAGCTTGTACCCTTTCCTTGAGAGCTGTATGGAGATTATGAGCGACAACCCTTTGTTCATGCTCATTAATTCCTACACCACTGGAATTTCTCCAACTGTACTGCGCAACATGTTGTCCATGACCATGGGCAAACGTTATGGCGGAAAGCTTACCTCCGGCGAAATTGGTCTTCCGATCACCTCCTCCGGCATGAATCTGCCATGTGGTATCCTGGGTCGCTGGGAGGCGTAAGCCATGACACAGCATAGTTCAGGCAACAATGAGGCTGTAAGCGGCGGATCGCAACGCTTTGAAGTGTTGTACGAAGACAACCATCTTCTGGGGATTGTAAAACCCGTGAATATTCCTGTTCAGGAGGATGCAACAGGCGATCCTGACCTGCTGAACCTGTTGAAAGAAGATGTGAAGGAACGTTTCAACAAACCCGGCAAAGTCTATATGGGTCTGGTCCACCGTTTGGACCGACCGGTTGGGGGGGCAATGATTTTTGCCAAGACTTCCAAAGCGGCTTCAAGACTATCCGAGAGTGTCCGTACTCACGGCTTTCATAAGGTGTATTTAACAGTCGTGCATGGTAAACCGCCAGCCACTCGTGGCCGTCTTACAGATACGCTGCTTAAAGACGCAAAGAGTAACACCGTCACTGTGGTTCGAAAAGGAACTCCCGGCGGCAAGGAAGCCATTCTGGATTACACAGTGCTTGACAGTGCAGAAGGATACAGCCTGCTTAAGATTGATTTACTTACAGGGCGTTCCCACCAAATACGGGTGCAGCTGAGTTCGATCGGCTGCCCATTATACGGTGATCAGAAGTACGGGGCTTCAGTGAACAGACCGGGGCAACAAATTGCGTTATGGTCAGCACTTGTAGGATTCCCTCACCCTGTTACTAAAGAAGAAGTGGAACTCATCTCTCTGCCCCCACAAACCCATCCTTGGGATCTGTGGCCGCGTGAAACACTACAAAAAGGGCTGTCCTAAAGCAGTTCTTTCTAGGCATTGAAACGATAAAAACGAGGCAGTGATTCTCCGGTTAGTGGAGAATCACTGCCTCGTTTTTGTTTCTGCGTCTGCTACTTGAACAGACTATGGGAATAGGGTCCACGCTGGAGTGTTCTTCCTAGCTCCGCAGAATATGCTTAGTCCGATTATTCTAGCCGGGCATTGAAGATCCCTTTGAGATTAAACATCCTTTCGAGATTAAACATTTCTTCTACCTTCCAACCTGAACTTAGCCAACTGATCCACCGCTCTGTTAGCGGTGGATCAGCAGTGGAACAGCAATGGCTCAGCAGTGGTTCAGCAGTGGATCCTAGATGGAATCTGAAATAAAAAGTAAGATAACTGCATTCTATACACTTATTCCGAATAAAAAAGCAATAGATCGGATTTTAAGTGTACTCTTTACAATTAAAAATCAAGAAAACTGCAAAAAGAGAAGTTAATCAAGAAAATAGTTGTATAAAGTACAGTTATATTTCATCAATCGAGTTATTAGTAAATAATAGCTGTACAAAATACAACTAAATGCATTTAAAAGCCCCTACATGTTTCTACTTACTTCTAGATGCCACTAAATACCTATAAATTCTTTCAAACGCTTCTAATTAATTCTATATTCCTCTATGACGTAGATCATTCAGAACCTGTTCCGCTTCTTGGGATGGCAGATCAGACAGATTCTGAAATGGACCTGTAGATTCATCATAGTAGTGATACAGCCAAGCTATTTGCTTCAAGGTGTTGAGCCCTCCGGTGTGGTTGTAACAACCATTTTGCCCATTAAGTAGAGCAGTAACTGTTGGTTATGAGAGGAGATCGGATCAAGCGCTTCCGCAAAAAAGTCACTGCGGATCTTTAGACCCCGTGCAGTTTCTTCCATTCCAGTCTCCGTTATGCTCACCCATACAATCCGCCGGTCCGAAGCATCTCTTTCCCGTACAATAAGCTCATGCTTCTCCATCCGATCAAGTAACATCGTAACCGCAGCAGGACTGGTCGCCAAATGTGGAGCCAGATCAGAAGGCTTCATGGCGTCGCGTTCCTGAAGCAGTTCAAGTACAGTAAGTTGGGCATCCGTCAGCGTTGGAGCAAGATTACTGTCCATATGTAATTTATAATCTTTTAAAATCTTATGCCAAATTTTACTGAATTCAGAAGCATGCACACTTATTCCTTCCTTTCCTCGCGGTTCTATCCGGTATATCTACATTTTCGCGAAACAACTTCCATTTCCTGCAAACGAAGAAAAAATAAATCTGCCGGACCTTCAGCATAAAAAAATAAAAAACGACGCTTAGTCAACCCTCCAAAAGAGCGGACTAAACGCCGTTATAAATTCACTTGTTAATCGCTAGTTTTAATGAACTGATGGGAAAAGATTTATGATCTCATCCTTTTTCTCCACAGCTACAATTTGTTTGCCTGTAGAACGACGCTCGCCCAGCGGCGCTGATTCAGAGGAGAACGTATGGTGGGCATTCTCACGGGTAACAGCGTTCAGTTCCAACGGCTCCTTGCAATAGAAAGCCCCTGCTAATCTGCTGCCATTTGGACGAATTCGTTTGCCTTCCTTGAATTCGAAGGTTGGCATTCCTTTGCCACCACGGCTTTGTGATGGATAATCCACAAGTAATGAACGTTTCGCATAACCAATATCAGAAATGGCAAGGATTTCGCCTTCATCTTCGCTGACCCAGAAGCAGGAAATCACCTCGTCGCCCTCGCGCAGCTGAATTCCTCTTACACCAGATGCAACGCGCCCCATAGGGTTAACCTCATTCTCATGGAATCGGATACTCATTCCCTCACGGGTGACCAGCACAATGTCCTTGTCATTCGTACTAGAAGCCACTGTAATGATCTCATCACCCTCGGCTACCTTACAGGCCGCTACAGCTCCAGAACGGCTTGTAGAGTATTCCTTGAGCTCTGTACGCTTCACCTGACCCCGACGGGTGACAAACACAAGGCTCTGCTGCGGATCATCTAGATTATTAACCGGAATCACACTAACGATTCCATCCCCTTTAGACAATCCAATAACATTCACAATCGCTGTACCAGGCTCTTTCCATTTAAACTCCGGAATCTGGTGCACAGGAAGCAAGAAGTATTGCCCCTTGCGGGTAAATACCAGCAGACTGTCACGGGTATTTACATCCAGCAGCCTGACGATATGGTCGCCTTCTTTGACTCCTGAGGTATGACGCTCCCCACCAGAACGGGTGAAGGAAAGCATACTAGTCCGCTTAATATAACCATCTGCTGAAAGAGCAACGAGCACATCCTCCGCGTTGACCAGCGCTTCAAGGCTAACCTTGAGTTCCTCGACTTCGCCTTGAATCAGAGAACGGCGATCAATGCCGTATTTGTCGCGAATCTCCAGCAGTTCCTTACGGATCACAGCAACTAGCTTTTTGTCGCTTTCCAAAATGCCACGCAGATGTGTAATCTTTGCCATCATTTCATCTAACTCTTTCTGGAGTGAAGTGATCTCCAGATTGGTCAGACGATACAATTGCAAAGTAAGGATCGAATCGGCTTGGCGTTCACTGAAGCCGAACATCCATACGAGATTGTTTTGAGCATCCTGACGGTTTTTCGACGCTTTGATCGCAGCGATGACCTCATCCAGGATGTTCAGTGCTTTAACTAAACCCTCTAAAACATGAGCACGGTCTTCAGCGCGTTCCAGATCGAACTGGGTGCGATGAGTCACAACTTCACGCTGATGCGCGATATAAGCTTCCAGGATGGCTTTTAGACCAAGCTGCTGAGGTGCTTTGTTAACAATAGCAACCATATTGAAGTTATAGGTGATTTGAAGATCGGTTTTTTTGAGCAGATACGCCAACACGCCTTGAGCATCCGCCTCTTTTTTGAGTTCGACTACAATCCGCAGTCCCTCACGGCCGCTCTCATCACGAACCTCGGCAATGCCATCGATCTTTTTCTCCAGACGAATATTCTCCATGGAAGTAACCAGCCGTGATTTTACAATCTGGAATGGTACTTCTGTGATCACGATTTGCTGCTTGCCGCCCCGCATATTCTCAATCTCCGTCTTGGAGCGCAGGTAAATACGGCCTTTACCAGTGCGGTAAGCATCCATGATGCCGTCTCCGCCCATGATCGTGCCGCCTGTAGGGAAATCCGGACCTTTCATGAAGGTCATAATTTCTTCCAGCTCAATATTTGGTTTCTGCATCACTGCGATACAGGCGTCAATTACTTCACGCAGATTATGTGGCGGAATTTCAGTGGCAAAACCAGCAGAAATCCCACTCGTGCCATTTACGAGCAGATTCGGATAACGGGAAGGAACCACAACAGGCTCTTTGGCGGTATTGTCAAAGTTATCTTTAAACAAGACCGTCCGCTTCTCGATATCACGCATCATCTCCATTGCAATGGGAGACAGCCGTGCTTCTGTATAACGCATTGCCGCTGCTGGGTCATCGTCCATGGAGCCCCAGTTGCCGTGACCGTCAACTAGCACATGCCCCATCTTCCAAGGCTGTGCCATACGTACCATACCATCGTAAATAGAGGAGTCACCATGTGGATGGTAATTACCCATTACATCTCCGACAGTTTTAGCTGACTTGCGGTACGGCTTGTCAGGCGTGTTGCCGGAGTCGTACATCGCATAAAGAATCCGGCGCTGCACGGGTTTAAGTCCATCACGGACATCGGGGATTGCCCGGTCCTGAATAATATATTTGGAATACCGACCAAAGCGGTCACCGACGACCTCTTCCAGAAATGCCGGCAAAAATTGTTCTGATAAACTACTCACTTTGCTCACCTTCTGTTCCTCAAACTGCCCGTTTTAAAATAGTGTAGTGATCCTCAGGTACTTCAGGGATTTTTGGAATTCCGGGCACTATCGCTCCTACAGTTCCAAAATCCCCCTAGGTCCCATAAATCACCAAGCTCTTAGAAAATCGGGATTATCGTCACTTGCAGCACTGACATTACTCTACAATTTCGGTGAAATCGACATTTTCAACAATCCAGCGTTTACGTGGATCGACTTTGTCACCCATAAGTGTTGAAACACGGCGCTCCGCCTTAGCAGCATCCTCAATCTGTACCTGAAGCAGCGTACGCGATTCTGGATTCATCGTCGTCTCCCACAGCTGATCGGGGTTCATCTCACCCAATCCTTTATAACGCTGAAGCTCGAAGTTTTTGCCGAATTCCTTTAAGTAATTTTGCAGCTCTTCATCACTCCAGGCATACCTTACGGTCTCCAGCTTACCCGTTTTGCGGGTCAACTTATAAAGTGGAGGCTGAGCGATAAAGACCTTGCCTGCATCTAATAAAGGCTTCATATAACGATAGAAAAATGTCAGCAGCAGCACCTGAATATGCGCTCCATCGGTATCGGCATCGGTCATAATGATAATTTTGGAATAATTGCTGTCTTCGACAGTGAAATCCGGACCAATTCCAGCACCTATTGTAGATATAATTGCTTTATACTCGTCGTTCTTCAGGATGTCCAGCAGCTTAGCTTTCTCCGGATTCATCGGTTTACCTTTTAGCGGCAATATCGCTTGAATCTTAGAGTCACGGCCTTGCTTAGCCGAACCACCGGCGGAATCACCTTCCACGATGAACAGCTCCGTACGTGTAACGTCCTTTGATTGTGCAGGAGACAGCTTACCTCCAAGATTCGAGCTTTCACTGCGTTTCTTACCCGTGCGGATCTCATCGCGGGCTTTACGTGCCGCTTCCCGGGCTTTCGACGCTTGAATCGATTTCTTCAGCAGGCTCTGCGCAACTTGTGGGTTCTCTTCCAAGAAACGCGCCATATTTTCAGAAACGATATAATCTACTGCACTACGGGCGGAAGCACTGCCAAGCTGATCCTTAGTCTGTCCAACAAATTCAACCTCGGACATTTTTACACTGATGACAGCCATCATGCCTTCCCGCAGATCATTACCTTCCAGGTTTTTATCTTTTTCTTTAAGCAATTGCGTGCGGCGGGCATATTCATTTAATACACGAGTGTACGCAGTTTTAAAGCCGGTCTCATGTGTGCCCCCGCTGCGAGTTGGAATGGAGTTTACGAAGGAAGCCAAGGTTTCTGTATAGCCTCCGTTGTATTGCAGAGCTACTTCCACCTCGATATCATCCTTTTCTGCACTGAAATGAATAACATCATGGAGTACATCCTTACCTTCGTTGAGGAACTGCACAAATTGACTGGCTCCGCCTTCATAAAAGAACTCATCCTGACGGTTGCTCCGCTCATCTTGCAGTGTAATACGCAGACCGGAATTCAGAAAAGCAATCTCCTGAACCCGCTCTGCCAGCGTGTCATAATTCAGAGCAATTCCATTTGGGAAGACACGAATATCTGGCTTGAAAGTAATTTTCGAACCCGTTTTATTGGTGTTACCCAGAACTTCAAGACCAGTTACAGGTTCGCCAACATGCTCTTTGCCCTTCTTGTCCACCCAGTACTCAAACCGCTGCCGATGGATTTTGCCCTCACGATAAATTTCGACTTCGAGCCATTCAGACAAAGCGTTTGTGACAGAAGCCCCTACGCCATGCAAACCGCCTGATTTTTTATAACCAGATCCACCGAACTTACCGCCCGCATGCAAAATTGTAAATACAACTTGCGGGGTAGGTACCCCTGTCTTATGCATTCCAGTTGGGATCCCCCGTCCATTATCGCTAACGGTTACCGAGCCATCCTTGCGAAGCAGTATGTCAATCTTTGTACAATACTTGGCTAAATGCTCATCTACGGCATTATCTACGATTTCCCATACTAAATGATGTAGTCCTGAAGAACTCGTACTGCCGATATACATGCCAGGTCGTTTGCGTACTGCAACCAGACCCTCGAGCACTTGAATGTCGTCAGCATCGTATCCAGTACGGCCATTCTCGCCGTTATTAGAAACTTCAGCAAACATATCGATCTGTTCGAGCATTCATGCTCCTCCTTCTTTTCTCTATACTAAGAAGAAACGGCTTGGCCGTCCTTTTTGTTAAGAACGGTATCCGTTACTGCCAAAAACCTGAGGATAGAATATAACGTGAAATTATACTCTCCTATATTTCTAAGAAATGCAAACAAACGTTTTGGTCACTTTGTTCATTCTAATTCAAAATATCCCTTTTCGTAAAGACGGCGAATGAAATGATCACCGAAGCGGCCCCCCATACAGCCAGCACAGCCATGGAAAATGACAAGGACATCCCTTCAATGGGGGCGGGAGTACCAGACAAATAGCTGGTCAGTCCAAGATTTACCATAAATAAATATTTCGCTGTTGTCCAGGCAGAGGCCATATTGGTCAGTATACTACCTGCAATCAGCGCTGCCATCATAACTACTATACTCGCCGCAGTACTGCGAACAAGCACCGAGATCATGAACGCGAGCAGTGCAACCACTACGCTGACGAACCAAATCAAACCACCTTGCATAAGCATATATTTCCACTGGGGCACTGCATGTACAGTAGACATATCTAGCGAATCACCACTGATTTTAAAGCCTGTAAAAACAGGAATGTTAAAACCTTTAAAACCAAAGGCGAGACCAGAGATAAAGTAACTGATTGCAAATGTGGAAAGTACGATAAGCGAGACAAACATTAACAGTGCTGTCATTTTGCTAAAAAGCACCTTCCACCGCTTGACCGGCCTAGTCAACAGCATTTTGATAGTTCCGGTTGTCCTTTCGGCCGAGACCAAATCTGAGGCCACCGCCATAATGAGCAACGGAATAAATAATGTAACCGAATTATCCATAAATTCTCGGGTAAAGGTAACCCCGCTAGGTTCATTCGGATTAACGTCATGGTGAAGATAATACTGAAGCTGTTGTACAAATATTCGCCGATAAGTCTTCCATTCCTCTGGAATCCGGTCACTTCCCAGTGAATTTTGATTATCGATAATCTGCTGCTGGATCTCAAGCCGCCAATCGGAATTAAACTTCTCCCGGCTCCGTTCGGCTGAACGCATCTGTGCATAGGTGAACATAGGCACCAGTACAATCAGAATCAGCAGTATAACATAAAACCGTTTCTTTTTTATAATCTTCAAGCACTCATTACGGATTAGCGGAAGCAAGTTACTCAACATTCTCACCCTCCGTTAGTTTCAAGAATAGCTGTTCCAGTGTCGGATTAATTTTATGCACAGCCCTCACCTCGATTTCAGCAGTAACCATTACGGCCACAATCTCGGGGATCAGATCCTGATCCATGATCGTTATTAAAGAATTGGAGCCCATCCCGGCAATAATTGAGTCATCCAAAGTGACGTCTTCCAGTTTCTGAATTTGAACATCTGAACGATCAGCCAGCATTTCCCGGGCCTCAGCAAAAGGCTCCAGCTCCCAAAGTACATACGGCGAATTACGAGCGATCAGCTCATCTACCGCACCTACTGCCAATACACGCCCTTTACTAATAATCGCTACACGGTCGCAAAGAAGCTGAATTTCACTAAGTAGATGGCTCGATACGAACACCGCCAGCCCTTCATCCGCCAGCTTGCGAATGAATTCCCGCAGCTCTTTAATGCCTTTAGGGTCAAGTCCATTCGTCGGCTCGTCCAAAATAAGCAGCCGTGGACGTCCCAACAACGCCTGCGCAATGCCTAATCGTTGTCTCATCCCAAGCGAGTATGTACTTACCTTATCATGTATCCGCTGATCTAATCGAACAATATCTACCACTTCGCTAATACGTTCATTGTCTACGCCAGGCTGCATCCGGGCAAAATGCTGCAAATTCTCCCATCCGGTCAAATAGGTATACACCTCAGGATTCTCAACGATAGAGCCTACATATTGCAATGCTTTTTCCGGATTTCGGTTCACATTGTACCCACATACTGTAATCTTGCCCTCAGTAGGTCGAATCAAATCCACAAGCATGCGGATCGTAGTCGTCTTCCCAGCGCCATTAGGCCCGAGAAAGCCGAAGATTTCCCCTTCTCTCACATCGAAAGTGACATCATCTATAATCCATTTTCGTCCTATTTTTTTACGTACCCCGTCTACAGACAAGACGACTGTGCCGGAGTCTTCACTATTCGTTTTTGTCATATTTAATTTAGCTCCTTGTGACTGTCATTTTCTCGGTTTGTACTTGCTCAAAGGGCATTTACCTACATGATCTTACTGCAAAATTTAACACTCACCTATATACTACTGCACAGCCTGTATGAACCGTTCTCCGATTCGCTGATAGCCATCACCATTAGGATGAAAATGATCGGTGGATAGATACTTGTCCAAATGTCTGTTAAACAAGTCAAACGTAGGAACCAAGGTCATGTTGCTATGCTTATTAATAATATCCATTGCCGTATTATTCCACTTCGTTACCGCTTGATTGCCTGGTGCCAGTAATTCTGGAATATCGCCAAAGGGATTATACAGCCCCATATAGTAAACTTGCGCATTCGGATTGATCTGTGAGATTTTATCGAGAATCTTCTCCAGTCTAGCTGCTGCTTCTGGCAGAGCGGCTAATAAAGACTCTGGAGTCAGCTCCTGCTCAGAGGTTGATGAAGTTGTGTTTCCTTGCTGCGCCCCATTATTCTCAAGAATATCCGAATCCTTAAACAGATCATTTCCTCCGACGGAAAGCAAAACAACATTCGACATGCGCAAGGCATACTCCACACCATCTTCGTTCAGTTTGCTTAACAGCCCCGCAGTAGTCAACCCGTTAATCCCCATATTGCCTAAAAAGTCTACGGTGACACCTTTTGCAGATAAACCAGTAACCGTACGCTTAACAAACCCTTCTCCGGTGTTATCGCCAGTTCCCTTGGTAAGCGAATCCCCGAGCGCAACAATTTTGAGGAGCTTGACAGTCTCCGTCACCGGTGCGACTGTTTGCTGAGGCAAGCTGCTCTCGGTAACCTCTCCGACCGGATAGATAATATCTTTAACCGCATAAACTAAACCAACCAGCAAAACTATAGTTGTTACTATGGAAATCAAGCTGACGCTGCGCCATGTCCATTTCGAATCCTTCAAAGCTATCCCTCCGTATGCCGTTCTATTATGTATTGTTCCACAATTTACAAAGATCTTAACTATGTTACATAAACATAATTCTTCCATGCAAGTTTTGCAAATGTCTAGCAGAGAAAAAAATCCCGCTGTTACAGTGTTTTTGCCGAGTAACGAGTGTGGACTTTTTTGAAAATAAAAAAATACTGGCTTTTTAATTAATGCCATTATATAATATTCACCGTTGACTCTTTAGACATTACGGGTTATTAGCTTAGCTGGTAGAGCAGCCGACTCTTAATCGGCAGGTCGCAGGTTCGACCCCTGCATAACCCATAGAGCTAGACAGGAGAAGTAAGGACAAGTTCCTTGCTTCTTTTTTTGTTGCATTTTTAATCTTCACCACACAAAAAAAACCGCTCCCCGACTTACATCGGAGAACGATTTCTTCCTGAAGCATCTACTCGTATTATTTACCAATAAACTCTTGAACCCAGTAATTATTATCATAACCTACACCGATATAATTGAAGTTAGCATTCAAAATATTAGCGCGGTGACCTGGACTATTCATCCATGCCTTCATTACTTCTTCTGGTGTTTTTTGTCCCATTGCGATGTTCTCGCCTGCGGCTTTATAAGTGATGCCAAAGGATTTCATCATATCAAAAGGTGAACCATACGTAGGTGAAGTATGTGAAAAATAGTTATTCGAACGCATATCCGTAGCTTTTGTAGCGGCAACTTTGTGCAGGCTGTCCAATCCAGCTACAGGTGACAAACCAGCTGCTGCACGTTCTTTGTTTACCAGAGTTACGATTTGCTGAACATAGGTTCCTTTATTGCTTACAGCACCTGTTGTAGTTGTATTATCTGTCGGCTTTGTTACAGTAGTTGTGTCTGCTGGCTTTGTAACCGGTTTTGTAGTTGTAGTTGTGGTCGTGTTGTCTTTGTTTGGTACTGTTCCAGTTTGCGGCTTAGTCACCACGATTGTGCTATTCGAAAAAGGGAATCCCTCAAGATTAGCTTGTTTAAAATATTGTAATATTTGCTCATAACTTGTGCCTTTTATTGTTACTGTCGATTCATTCGATGCCGCATTTGCTTCCAATGGAAGAGAAATACTAAGTGCCATAACAGCTGCCACGCTACCACCGATGATTGCTTTTAATGTCTTGTTCTTCAATCTGCCATCTCCTTTTTTCTTGCGTGTAATATATGCTTCTGCCTAGAGTGACCATCTACAAATGTTACAAAGTTGTAATTTGTTCCTCAGTTATTGTAGCATAAATCTCTCAAATGTGTGCTTCTAATTTTTTACATATAATAGTCTTGACTGTAAGATTTCCGATTCCTAGATACATTCGCTTTCTTTCGCTATTTTCCTGCCTAAAAATACCATTTCACCAGTTATTCGCGAAAAAAAGCATAAAAAAGTCGCCCTCCCCGAAAGGACGGCAACTTCAGCAAACCTATGGATACCTGGCGATTAATGAAACGACTGCCAGAACTCGCCCTCCGTAGAAATCAATCCCATGATCTCCGCATAAGGAATCCTGAAGGTTGGAAAACCTGCAGAATACGGAGCAATCTCATAAGGTGCGAAATACAGATACAACGCTTCATTATCCACAAAAAAGGGCTGATCCGAGGTAATTCCTTTATACGTATCCGGAAAAACATATGAATATTGTGGATCGTTCTCAATCTGTTTGCCAACAATTTTACTGAGCTTCTCCACATATCTGCTGCCCGGCTTGAACAAATCCCCCAGCCTATAGAACCTGCCGCTGCGCAAATTAATATGCGGATAGATTTTGGTAGGCATTCCATGAGCTGCTCCAAAAGGAAAACGATATCCGGTCAGCTCCAGCACCAGCAGGTTTTTACGGAAGAAAGAGACTGAAAAATCACCATTATAACTAAAGTCCTGGGAAACCCCTCCACTCCCAACGTCTTCAGCGAGAGATAGCTTGCGCAGCTTATCGTTAACCTCTCGCGAAACTTCCGCACTGGCAATCCCTTCAACGACCGGATAATACACCAGATAATCCCTGTTCGGTTTGTATTTCTTCTCCACTACGGAATAGGGAGGTCTCAGCGGAATGACTCCATTTTGGCGCCAAACCTGCTTTCCCTGCCGATCATAATAAGATGTGCGTTGATCTACATCTGCTCTTATCAAACGTCCGCTAAGGGTGAGTGTTCCTGCACCTGGAATAACTGGAGGCTGGGCTGCCTTTTTTCCACTTCTATCGATAAAATAGGTATCTTTTGCATCAAATACAGAAGCCAATCCCTCCTGGTAATTGTTCACGCCTAGCAGGGTGTGATTGCTCAGGACCGCTCCCGTTTCCGCATCTGCAATTACATAACGTGATCCGCGATAAGGCTGGCTGGGGAATACAGGCGTTCCAATGGCTACTCTGCCTTCCCCTAGCTGCAATACTTCATAATATTTTGCCGGGATGATCATTTTCCCATGTTTATCAATCAGCCCGTAGGCGTTGCCATAATCCTCAGCGGTATTCACCACCGCACGTCCCTCTGAAAAAGGTAACGCAGAGGTGAATTGCGGTTGAATGGCTACAGAACCATCCGTATTTAAATAGCCATATTTACCGTTTTCAGTCGCTTGATAGGCTAGCAAACCTTCTCCCGGACTTCCTACGAAAGGATGGTTATAAGTATGCAGAATATTCCCATCGGGATCCATGAGCGCATACTCTCCTTCTTTGATTTTAACCAAAGCCACCCCGTTCATAAAATCATTGGCATCTACATAAATCGCAGGCAGCACCACTTTGCCTTGCGCGTCCACATATCCATATAGCGATTGGCCACCGGTTGTATTTTGTTTTGAAAATAGTGCGCGCCCCTCATGTAATGAGTTCAAATAATCATACCGGGCGGACGTTACTTCTTTGCCTTTTTCATCAATAAAAGTGTACCCTTTTGCATCCGACACGACCGCGCGCTCTTCCGAAAAAGGCGCAATAAAAGAATAGATCGGCTTCACTCGTTCTCTTCCAGTGCTGTCAATAAGCCCGCTGCTATTTTTTCGCTGAACTACAGCAAGACCGTTCTTCTGAAAATCCTCAGCATATTCGTACCGGGGTTCAATCTGAACACGGCCTTCGTCATTAATATATCCCCAAAGTGTGCCCTCTTTGAGATTAAACGGCGCGGGATGCAGACCCGTGGTCCGCAGATCGTCCCCCACCCACTCCGGCAATAAGTATGGCGCCTCAAAAGGCTTATTAGAGTAATCTACACGATATAATCCCGCTTCTGCCGGAATCGTGACGAATAACTCCTCTTCCGTGCGTATGAAATCCTCATCCTGCTGAGTAATATATTCGTTCCAGCCAATGCCATCCCATTTCCATACATCCGCCTGTATCAAACCATTGTCATTCCCTTTCCCCAGCTCATTCAACCTAATCCTTAACATCCAGTCGCTCCCCTTTAACAAAGGCATTTGCCTATAGAATATGGGAGAACGTTAGTTTATGTGCTTTTTGATCTTTGGGGTTGGGGGGAGGCGTATTCCAGGATAAAAATACCGTGTTTCCTCCACAGTTGCTCGTTTCGGCGTACTTTAGGGCATTAATGCCTCTCTTTCCTCCTTCGTCGCTCGTTTCGGCGTATTCTAAGGCATTTTTGCCTCTCTTTCCTCCACCGTCGCTCGTTTCGGCGTATTCTAGGGCATTTTTGCCTCTCTTTCCTCCTCCTTCGCTCGTTTCGGCGTATTCTAGGGCATTAATGCCTCTCTTTCCTCCTCCGTCGCTCGTTTCGGCGTATTCTAGGGCATTTTTGCCTCTCTTTCCTCCACCTTCGCTCGTTTCGGCGTACTTTAGGGCATTAATGCCTCTCTTCCTCCTTCGTCGCTCGTTTCGGCGAATTCTAAGGCATTTTTGCCTCTCTTTCCTCCACCTTCGCTCGTTTCGGCGTATTCTAGGGCATTTTTGCCCCTCTTTCTCCCACGGTTGCTCTTTTCGCAGTATTCTAAGGCACTAATGACTCTCTTTCCCCCACGGTTGCTCGGTTCGGCTAGTTCTACGGGATTTATACCGTTCTTTCTCCTCACATAGCTCAGGTCGGCTAGTTCTTCGGGATTTATACCGTTCTTTCGCCCCACGTTGCAATTGATTTGTGGCGGTGATTGCCGTGTTCATGCTGACAATGTTGAGTGGATTGTGCTAGCCGTGTTTGTGTTGAAGATATTAATTGGTGTTGGTAATGGTGTTGGTAATGATGCTGTAGATGTTCCGTGGCGGTGATGGTACAACTATCGGGTGGAGTAAATCCAATTGGTGCAATATTAGATTTGATGGAGCAGGGGTGGCAATGTTGATTGAAGTTGGTGGTGGTAAGTAATGTTGATGTTGATGTTGATGTTGATGTTGATGTTGATGTTGAT